>PGZS01000021.1 GCA_002841435.1 Firmicutes bacterium HGW-Firmicutes-3
CAACAAAGAACGGCTCTTGCAAGAACACTTATTACAGAACCGGATTTGTTATTCTTAGATGAGCCTTTTTCTGCTCTTGATAGTCATATTAAATACTTATTGGAAAAAGAATTGATGAAAATAATCAAAGAGAATTTCAATGGCATCGTTTTGCTTGTAACCCATAACATTGAAGAAGCTTATCGCATCTGTGACCAGATTATGATTATGGATCAAGGTCAGAATCTTCAACTCGCTCCAAAAGAAGACATCATTAGCAAGCCCATTAATTTGACCACCGCAAGAATAACTGGGTGTAAAAATGTTCTTGACGTGTCCATCTTAGAAGAACACAAAGACTACCTTCTACTTAAGTCCAATGCACTCATTTTTAAAGCCGCTAAGAATCAAATACCCTTATCTGATAACATGCTTGCTGGTATCCGAGCCCACCACCTCAGACTCTACTCCGGAGACGCTCACAAAGACAATGTTTTTGATTGTGATATCCTCGAAAAAATAGAAGGGGTTTTCTCAACGACTATCATCGTCAATTGTGGCGGCAATGTGCTTCAACTGGAAATAGCTAAAGCCTCATGCCCCCACATATCGGAATCCAACAATAATAAAATCAAACTACACATACCTATGAAACATGTTTTCTTAATGAAAGATGATGTATAAGAGTCGTTTTTTGATTATAAAAGAGTTTCAATATATCTAACACCCTTCATATCAGCTCAATATTAATATGTTATGTTATCCTCTAGTTTTAAAATATTTCCACCATCATGACTCAAATTTAAATTTACCTGTTGATTTAAGGATTAGAAGTTACGTCAAGGTGTGCGTGAATTGACGCTTACTTTATATGCTTCCTTCCGCTGTACAACCACCTTACACTCCATAATTTCTCTAAGTCATCATGAAAGTAGTGATAGAAATCAAAAACACACTGCCTTATATTAGAATAAAAAGTATCTTTAATACAAGGCTTGGTCATATTCATATAAGAATTCATTATCCGACGAAAACACTTTAATGTGAATTATCAACTTCTCATATTTTTCAAAATCAATGCCCCAGAAAAAGTTCTCAGAATTATGAATCATTAAACCTTTAGTATTATTAAACCAACTGGGTTCACTAATTATAAGGTTTCCTAAATCATCATATATTGATAACTGTATGATTTTATTAGTATTTGACAAAAAAGTATTATAGGTAATGTACAACACCTTAATATCCTTGATAAAAATACATTGGTCAATTATCAATGTTTTTTTATCCGCTTTTCTCGTCAAATCCCTGTCTAGTATTACATTATTTTTACTTGATTCTTTCATCTTGTTTAAGGCTTCATCACTATATATTTCACCAAAGCTAGTAATACTATTTTGTGTTGATTTAAATCCAACACTAGTATCTACATGATCACCCCATGCCTCAAATGTAGATGATAGTGAAAACATTATATCAAAACCATTATTTCTTTCGTAACGATGTTGCACGTATATTCTTTCAATGCTGGAATAATTAGTACTAACAACAAATATGGTCATTAGTAGAAAAAATATTGCTGTAAACATTATTATTTTTCTTATTTTCATCTAAGCCCCTTTGCTTTACTTTTTTAGGGAAACAGAACTTCAATAAAAAATATTGAAGTTCTGTTTCTAGTATATCAATGAACATAATCATAAGTTAACAAACACAACCGGTTGTTTACAATAACTATTTCGCACGTTAATTTGTTATAAATAGTCTTATTTTCCATACCATTACTATAATATTCTAAAATAACTCTTTCGTTATTTGCTTTCGTTTTTCAATACTTTTTTATTTGACTATTAAATGATGTTTTTTCCACAATAACACCGCTTTTAGATACTGTTTTATTAGATACCAGTCTATACAAATACCCTTTTGCCACATAATATGTACCGCTTAGTCCGGCATTCGTTCCTGTTGCCGTGTTTGTCCAGCTTTTGATTGTTGTCCAAGTACCGTTCTTATACTGCTGTAGGTTTGCATCTACCTTTACTTTGTCAACATTCTGCGCTGTCAGATATACATTTACTGATGCTTTTCCTGTTGATGAAATGTTGAAACTGGCTTGAAAAATTGAAATATTGGTAAAATTCGGTTGTATAATTATCAGCTGGATAAGTTCATTATTAGCTATACTTTCCTGCGCTTGAACCGGTACTCCAAATATTCCAATTGTTAAAGCTATGGCTACAAGTTACATTAATTTTCTCTTTAGCATGCGTAATCACCTCCCTTCATAAATAGTAACGTTTGAAGGTGGTAATCTGTTACAGTATTTAAAAATAATTTCTATTCATTTTTCACGTTAAAACTTTCTGCCATTTTTATTATCTCTTCTTTGTCAATATTACCCATTAAATAAAAGGCATGATTTGCATTATACCAAATCAAAGTAAGCAATCCGTTTTTTTCGACAAGTGTACCTTTATTACCATTAATTATTATTTCTGTCGTTACAGCGTTTTCTGTATCGACTTGAAAACTATTATTGTTAGGAAACTGAGAAAATTGTATTTCATCCCCTTGACTGTTTTGGTAAAAGACGATTTTGTTCTCACCAAATTCTTGTATCCTATCAAAGCTATAACCATTTGTAACGTAATCTAACAAATAATAATTATTCCAATCTGCTGGAATATTAATCGCTTCATGATCCTCTATTTCTACAACTTGAAAACCAGTATATCTTTGTGTTACATCCGTCACAAGATTAAGAAACTTGATTCTAAAAGCATCAACACTAAAAGTCATCACAGTCAGCCCTATTCCCAGAACAAGCGTAACCATTGCAACTCTTTTAGCCAACCGCTTTATAAAAATTATTCTCTTATTTCGCATCTCAGCTTTCTTCGATTTTTCAAGATAATCATTAAACCAAGAATCCAGTTCTTTAGGGTATTCTATATCTTTGGCCAATTCACTAATTTCATCAAATTCCTTGCCTACATTTTTGATATGTTGATAACCAATATATCGATAAAAGCTTTCCATCATCTGTTCATGTTCATCACTTCCATCTTTATGATTCATAAGCCATCTTCCTTCCGTTCAAGTTCTAGTTCTTCCCACTTTTCTACTAGGAGTTTCTTCAATACAGCCTTAGCCCTACTGAGACGTGTTCTTACATTCTCATGACTAATGTTAAGAAGTTGGGAGATTTCCATATCATTAAATTCTTCATAGTATCTTAGTGTCAAAATTTCTGCATATTCGGGTTTCACTTCTGCTAATCTCTCCGCATAATAGCTGCCTTCACTTAATCGTATGATGATATCGTCGGTAAATTGGCTACTGTACGTGGATAGCTCCATAAAATTTTCTAGGTTGCCATGTGGATGCTTTTTCTTGTGTCGGTATATATCAATTGCGGTGTTCTTAACAATAGTAACGATTAAGTTCTTCGTTTTGTTACAATAGATATCTTCTATTTTTTCAACATAATCTGCACATTTCAAAATGCTTGTTTGTACGGCATCTTGTGCATCGTGGGTATTATTCAAGATGGACATGGCAATATAATACATCTCTTTGTGATATCGGACGTATAAATCTTCAAGCTTATTTCGTTCTTCTATATTCTCTATAACCATTAAAAATATCATCATTTATCTCCCCATTTATTTAGAAGTTATGCAACTTTCTCTTTTGTTATACCTCTAGCAGCTTTATAAGTCCTTATGACAACACTACCATTGTTAAAAGGATTCATCTATTTGTATTATAGCTTATTTTTAATTTTATATTAACATTATGCTTAGAGAGTCAAAATAAAGTGTCTCTAAGTTCAGTTATATCATTTTACGTCTCAAACTTGTCCATATAAAAAAGAATCAACTCAAATGAATTGACCCTTTAATTATACTTGAAATTTCCAATCATTTGTTTCCGGATTTTTTACAACCATGATGATTTGTCTTACCGTTTCATCACCTTTTTTTGTTGATGAATTATTTTGTATGCTAACTGTATCATCCGATATAACTCGATATTTCACTTCATATGACGCCTGAGGTATAAGGCTATCACATATATACTTAGTACCAGGCTTGGTCATATTCATAAAATTCATTATCCGATGAAAAACTTTAATATGTTTTGTCAACATCTCATACCTTACAATAAATTTCTACCAACTATATCTAATGGGTTTACTCAATTGCAAATGCGCATCTGGTCCTTCTGTGTGTATTGGCTCATTTTCTAAATAAAGCTGCAATTTGTTTTCTTTAACTTTCCATATAAACCATCCATTTTGGCGCATCCCGTTTACATCCTGCCATTCATACGCACATAATAATTTTTTCCCATCTTCTGACCATTCAATGGGATAGATATATGGATAACTCTCCTCAGCTAATGAATACTTTAAGCCTAGCAGTTTTACTATTTCTATTGGTATTGGCAATTCAAGTAGTTTTTTCTCCTCAACAAAATATAACGATGTTGTTATCCATGTTCTACCTGCATAAATTATTGCAATAGAATTACTAGTTGGATTCCAAATAAATGATATATCCTGACCAATAATTTTAATTTCACTATCAACAGACTCATTTAATAAATCAAGAATAGTAATAGCTCCATCCAGACTTTCTTCGTTTGTAATCCTATATTGTCCACTCGGAGAAAACAAACCAGCACTCGAAGGACTTCCATTTGCTAATCCTTCTGGAGAAACTGTATTCTGTTCTTGTAGCTCTTTATGTATAAATATCTTAAATAATAATATGCTAACAATAACCAAAATGCCTCCTAGTAAAACTACTTTCTTTTTATCTTTTATTAGCCGTAACAAGCCGCTTCATTCCCTTCATATATAATATTCATTCTCAAAAACAAAGTTTCAAAAATTTGCAGATTTCCAATTCTTTTTGGAATAAAATACGGATTAACCGCTATCGTTTTATTTACAGTAAAGCTATGGCTACAAGTTGCATTAATATTTCTCTTTAGTATGCCTAATCGCCCGCTCATACATAGTAACGTTTGAAGGGGGTAATCTGTTACAGTATTTAAAAATATTATTTATTCCATTTAATGCAGACTTCCTAGGAAATACAAAAAAAAATCAATTCAAAAGAATTGACCCTTTTTATATTTTGTCTAATTTTTGTTTCTAACTAGCTGCCAAAAAGCTTTCCAATACCGCTAAATATGTTGGTAATAAAATCACTAATACCAGTAAAGAAATCTCCTAAGCCGTTTAAAAAGGCCGTTATACCTTTTCCGGCTTCTTTGGCATTCTCCATCGTCTCTGCTAACTGGGATAATTTGTCGCCCCACTTGGAAATATCCAACTTTTCCAGCGTTCTACTAAGGTTTATAATTTGTTGGATATTTTCTTCGGTCAACTCAATGTTTTGAGCATCTGCCAAATTAATAATGACCACTCTTAGTTCATCGTCTGTCATATCTTTTGTCTCATCGAGTATTTTTTTCAACTCATTCATTAACATGGTTGCATCATCACTGCCAATTGTTTCTGCAAGTTCGCTTGTGGTCACCAATTCTTCTGCGGCAACTTCTTTTGCAGTTTGATCCAGTTTAACACCTGTGATATCCTCATACGCTTTGTATATACCGGTGAGAGCTGCTGTACCGGAAACCATAAATGGTGCGGATACCATCACACTCGCATTTTCTACACCTGCTGTCATAAGTGCGTTCCTATAAATATCTTCTGTACACCAATTAATGTTATTTGTTGTAACATTAATCCCTGAATCTTCTTCAAGGGTTCTGATATAAATACTTGATATGGATGTTGATCCAATTTTTTGATCCGGCACAAGTCCTGCAAGGTATTCTCTTTCTTCATCAATGGTGACAATTATTTCTGTCACTTTTCCGCGCTCAAGATTAAAATCAGCATAGATCTGAGTGATTTGTTTTTCTGTTAGATTCGCACCTAAGGTAACACGTTCTTCTCCTGGCTCAACAGCCAATACGGGCACTTGAAGCAATACCGTGAATAATGCAGCTAATACTATAACGCCATATATTTTTCTCATCATAATCTACCTATTTTCCTTTATCACTTTTTTCATCAATATTTTATCAGTCATTATTCCATGTACATAGGAATATCGACAGTAACAAGGTTATTCTACCACTTGGAACTCAGTCTTACAATCATTTATATCTTACATTTGTGTGACTAATCCATTAATATCCAATAACAATCATAAAAATCGGAAGCCTCCGGCTTACAATCCAAATATATCGCGAACATCATCTGCTGCAATTTCTCGCGCGCTTTTCTTTCCGGCATTTAAAAGCATATTTTCCAGTTATTTCTCCATCAATCAGGCACTCTACACACAATACCACTAAATTCAATATCTGACTGTCTGGACAATTTTTTAATTAATAAGTCCGCAATGTGATAAAGATATTCTAGGGCCGGTGAAAACCAACTTGCCTTTTCTAAAAAACCAAGATGAAACATGGCTTTATATTTGTTTTCTTCAAATTGCATCTCTATAATCATAATAGTTCATACTTTCAAAGTTCATATAAATTATAACCTTATTTTAATGCAAAATAGCACAGTTTTTATGGTTATACCAATAAAACTGTGCTGTAAAATCCTATGATATTATCTATTATATATTCCTTGATCTTGCTTTTTGTTCTGCTCTGAATCTTCATCTCTGTTTTATAATGATTTCATTCTAACTTATTTTTCTCTTTTTGTCGTCTGAAATCATGGGTTCATTACAACTAAAATATATTACACTTTTCCAGCTTCTTTTGAAGCTAAAAATTCAACAAGTTTTCCTGTTGCTATGGTATAGGCATTCCGAAGATTACCTTCACTTAACTTAAAAGTTATTTCTTTAGTAACACGATAGGCCGTAGAATTACCTTGAAGTATTTTATTCACTTCATTTTGTACGGTTTTATCTACAAGCTCTTTTTCTACGCTGTAAGTTACAAGACCTAAATCTTGAGCTCTTTGGGCCGTCATAGGCTCACCGGTCATAGCCATCTGCTTTGCAATACCATTACCAAAAGCGGTATAAACACTTACCAAAGCAATTGCAGGGCAAAAGCCACCTTTGATCTCAGGAATGGCAAATTCTGAATCATGGCTACAAACCACAATATCACATGCCTCAACCAAACTGAGTCCACCACCAAAAGCATGGCCTTTTACTGCTGCGATTACAGGAATCGGCAACGTTTTTAGTGTATAAATCATATCTTGAAGTAATATTCCAAAATCATTGATTTGTACACTCGACAAAGATAGAAAATTGCCTATCGAACCACCGCCACAAAAAAAATCTTCTTGACCTTCGATAACAATAACTTTGGCGCCCTCAGCTACTACTTTTTTTACAGCTATTATCAATTCTTCAATGCTCTGGCTATTTAATTTATTTATAACTTCTGTTGTCTTTAGAATTAATGTAGCGACTTGATCGCTCCACACTACATTCACTTGATTTTCCATACGTTCTCCTTATAATCTTAACATTAGACGAGCATAATTATTTATTAACAACGTTTACAAGGTTCCCTAAGGAAAATTCAATCAAATTATCTACAGCAATATTCATTAATCGTTCCCGTGACTCTTTTGGGGCCCAAGCAATGTGAGGTGTTATAATACAATTCTTTGCTTGCATCAAAGGGTCGTCCATCTTTGCAGGTTCTACAGATAGTACATCAACCGCTGCCGCTGCAACTTTACCTGAATTCAATGCCTCCGCCAAATCACTTTCATTAATTAATGGGCCTCGACTTGTGTTAATAATGATGACGCCATCTTTCATCTTGCCTATAGAATCTTTGTTAATTATGCCAAGGGTACTTTCAAAAAGCGGGCAATGCAAACTAATAACATCCGCTTGCATAAGCATCTCTTCTAGTGATACATAATCAAATTGAGGGCCTTTTAGTTCTTCAATACGATACTCATCGACAGCTAAGATTTTCATTCCTAGGGCCATGCCTATTTTTGCAGTAGCTTGACCAATTCGTCCCATGCCTATGATACCTAGATTTTTCCCAGCAAGTTCAATCAAAGGAAAGTTCCAAAAACAAAAATCTTGCCCATTCGTCCAAGCACCATTTTTAACCTCTGCATTGTGTTCCCCTACATGATGGCATATCTCAAGCAGTAAGGCGAAAACAAATTGAGCCACAGCTGTTGTTCCATAAGTTGGGATATTTGTTACTGTTATTTCGAATTCCTTAGCAGCTACTGTATCAACCACATTATAACCCGTTGCTAAAACACCAATGTATTTCACAGAGGTCAACTCTGCTAATGTCTCACGTGTCAAAGGCGTTTTGTTTGTAAAAATAATATCTGCATCTGCTACGCGCTTGACTATTTCATCAACTGGTGTTCTGTCATATACGGTTAAATCTCCAAGCTTTTCTAATCGACTCCAACTTAAATCTCCAGGGTTTAATGTAAAACCATCTAATACAACTATTTTCATTTTTTATCTCCTCTAATATTTTTTTCTAATACCATACCTGATTGTAGCAATCGCATAAATCGATCAATACTTCGCGTCATAATTTCTTTTTTATTTTTAACAATCTCTTCGAAGGTTGTGACTTCACTTACTGTTGAAAAAATACCATGAATATTATAGTCATATACTTTTTCAGCATTCTCGCCTATAGCGCCTACAAAAGCAAGAACAAGTATATCTTTACCCAAACACCTTTGAGCTACTCCCACAGGGACTTTTCCATAGATTGATTGCCCATCTAACTTTCCTTCTCCTGTGATGACCATATCACCGTTTTCTAACAAATCTTCAAATCCGACGATGTCTAAAATGGTGTCAATTCCCGGCTTAAGTGTTGCTTTAAAAAAGGCAACCAGTCCACCACCTAAGCCACCAGCAGCCCCTGCTCCAGGCACTGTATTCAAATCTAGGTCAAAATCCTTCATAATGATTTTTCTATAGTGCTCCATACCTAATTCAAGTTCTTCTAGTAAAAGAGGTGTTGCACCTTTCTGAGGACCATAGGTATAGGTTGCACCTAAAGGACCTGTTAAAGGATTATTAACATCACATATCACTTCTATAGGAACGTTTATAAGCCGCGGATCCATCTCTGCTAGGTCAATGTGGTGAATGCGTATTAGACTAGAGCCACCACCTATTACCAAATTCCCTTTTTCATCAAAAAATCGCACACCCAAAGCCATCCCCATACCTATTCCACCATCATTAGTTGCTGACCCGCCAATACCTAATACGATTTTACTAACGCCTTTATCAAGAGCATTTCTCATCATTTGACCCGTACCGTAGGTTGATGTAAAACTCGGATTTTTTTCTTCCTCAGAAATAAGCGTTATACCCGACGCTGCTGCCATTTCAATAATAGCTGTGTTTTCAATTATGCCATAAGACGCAGTAATTATCCGACCCAGTGGATCTTTAACCTTACAGTGAACCCTTTGTCCACTTTTTGCATGTAAAATTGCATCAACGGTTCCTTCTCCACCATCTGCAATGGGAACTTCGACAAGTGTAACATCATCAAAGTACCTATTTATACCTTGCTTTAAATAATTGATGACTTCCATCGAACTAAATGTTCCTTTAAAGGAATCAGGAGCTAATATGATTTTCATCGACTTTTTTCCTTTCTAGCAACATATTACGCCTGCCAATTATTTTTCCATTCCACAAGGGTTGCATCCGTTATATCAATAATCTTGGATCTGTCACGACCTTTGAGTGTACGGATTATTTCTTTATGGTTGTTAATACTTCTTAGAATTCCCTGATCTTGCTGTATCGATTTTTTAACATACTCAGGAATGAATTCGAGAATAGAATGTCCTATACGTTGTATGAGCGGGTTCCCTGTCGTCTCTAACAAGCATTTATGAAAAAGAACATCTTGGCTCATATAGTATTCTATATCGTCGAGATAACGCTCTTTAGAAAACATTTCCCTTGTACGCTCTACAATCATTTCAAGTTCTTGTATTTGAGTTTGCGTAATACGTTCTATGGCACAAAAGAGCACCATAGAATCGAACATCATTCTTAGTTCGTATAAATCTTTATTTGACCTTGGTTCAAGAATCAAACTGAAAATAAGTGGATCAAAAAAGGTCGGTGTAACAGTTGATGCAACAAAGGTACCTTTTCCTCGCTTTACTTCTAGAATACCTACTGCATTAAGAATTTTAATTGCTTCACGTATTGAATTTCGACTTACACCCAGTTGTGCTCCGAGCTCAATCTCTGTAGGTATGCGCTCACCTGATACAAATCGACGTTCAAGAATAAGTGCTGATATTTGGTTGACTACATTATTGACAACAGAAACACTATCAATTTTTTCAAACTTAAATGATTCCACTGTTTCACCTTCTCTTTATCTTTCTCTTGTATGATCTACAATACAATTTATGGTTATAGGGTCAAAACTAAGTTTTGACACCTTAACCATTTATGCAATATTCTTTTTATTGTTTTTTTTGAATGTTGTTATAATTTGACTGGTGATTGTAAATAAAATGAGAACCAAAAATATTAGAGCAATAGGGCGATTGACAAAATTCAAGAAGCTTCCGTTGTTAACAATCAGTGTTCTTCTGAACATAACATCAATCATATTACCTAGAATCAATCCAAGTACAATTGGAGCCGGAGAATACTTCATCTTTGATAAGATATATCCCAACACACCAAAAATAAATACCATCATTAAATCAAATCTTGATAAGTTAATTGCATAAGCGCCTATTACGGATAGCGCTGCAACAATCGGCATTAAATATACCGTTGGTACTTTTAATATTTTCGTCATTGGTTTTGCCAAAATCACGCCAACAATCAATAACGCAATAACACTTAACATAAGTAATGCAGCCATTTCTGAAATAAAACCTGGTGATTCAATATTTATCATTGGGCCTGGGCGAATTCCATGTAAAGTCAGTGCACCAAGTAAAACTGCTGCTGGAGGACTGCCAGGAACGCCTAGTGTTAATAGAGGAATTAAAGCGCCACCAATTGCAGCATTATTGCCAACTTCTGGTGCTATTGCACCTTCATAGCATCCAGTACCAAATTTATCCTTATCTTTACTTGTTTTTTTTGCTGTATCATATGAAACCCAAGCAGCGACGTCTTCTCCTACACCAGGTAATGCGCCTATTCCAACGCCGATTAATGCAGATTGGATAATGACTCTCAACTTTGAAAATACAATTTTAAATGGATTCTCATCTGCTTTTATTTTATCCTTTGCCTC
This sequence comes from Firmicutes bacterium HGW-Firmicutes-3, assembly GCA_002841435.1. Taxonomy (GTDB): domain Bacteria; phylum Bacillota; class Clostridia; order Lachnospirales; family Vallitaleaceae; genus Petrocella. The sequence goes on from PGZS01000021.1 coordinate 11,281, forward strand.
AGACACATCAAAGCTCTGTTCTCGAGCAAATGCTTTGATGACTTCAGGTAATGCATAAAAACCAATCATTGCAGGAATGATGGCTATTCCACTAAACAGAGTGAAATTTCCATAAGTAAATCTAGGTATGCTTTCAAGATCATCTAAGCGCACAAAGGCAATTAATATTCCAATAAAACCACCAATCCATCCTTTAATAGAGAGATCTTCTGCTGCAATAGATCCACAAATTAAAACACCAAATAATGCCAACATAAAATATTCAGGCGATGTGAATTTTAAGGCTATTTTAGTTAATGGTGGCGACAATAAAACAAGGGCTATTACCCCAATAAACGTACCAATAATCGATGCCAAACGTGTTACTTTTATTGCTGTTTCAGCTTTTCCTTGAATTGCCAATTGATGCCCATCAAGAGCCGTAGCTGCAGCTGATGCGGTACCTGGGATATTGAGTAATATGGCTGAGACGCTTCCTCCGTATATTGCCCCCACATAGACACCCATAAGAATCGTAAAGGTATATTCTAATGGCACATTATAAGTTAATCCTGTCAGAAGAGCTATCCCCATTGTAGCTGTGAGACCTGGTAGTGCTCCTATAATTACGCCTAGTGCTGTAGCTCCCAACATAAAAAGAACGATGTTAAAATTTGTCATATATTCGAAGAGATTTTGAAATAACGCAAGTAGATTTTCCATATTGTCGTCCTTTCTCTATGGTAATGGAATCATTGCTAATGTGCCGAATCCATAGGTAAGTGCTACCGTTGTACATACTGAAATAATTACCATTGTTACCAATGACTTCATTGTTATTTTTTTGAAGAAAAGCATAAAAACAAATAAGAATATAAATGTTCCTAACCAATACGGTAAAAACTTTAATAAAACAAATATATAAATTGCTAACCAGCTGATTATGATAACAGCAACTCGCACCTCTTTATTTTCACTCATTATCTTCATATTAGATGTATTCAAAAAATCAAAGCGAGCACCATCTTTCCATGCCCGTATAAACAATAATAGGGCACACAAGGCTAAGCAAATACTTACAATGAGAGGAAATAATCCTGCCGAAACATACCATTCTTTATTTTTTTCAAGAGTGCTGGAAAGCATTTTTAATGCTTCAAAAAATACAACACTAGAGAATAGAATCAAAATCAAACTTGTCACTAAATCAGATCGTCGTAGATTTCTATTATTCACTTTCAAACCACCTTTTATCTTTGGGCTGGCCATCGCCAGCCCAAGTAATTAAACTATATTCTCTAACTGCGTTATTGTCTAAACTATTCTGGTTTAGGTATTCCAAAATCTTCTGGTGAGAACTCGGAAAGACCCATTTCATGAAGAATCCAACTCATGGTACTTTGTGCTTTTGCACTGAATTCTCTAGCTTCTTCACCTGTCAAATTATAGATTATTGCGTACTGTTCTTCTGAAAAAGTTTTCACTGCTTCACTTGCCATCGCTACAGCAAAGGCCTCTTGAAGTTTTGCAATAACATCTGAAGGCGTATCAACAGGAACCATAAATCCAATAAATTGGTTTAAAGGTAAAAACTTTTCTAGTGCTGGTAATGACTTAGTAACTGCAGGAATTGTTCCAAAACCGGGGAAATCAAAATCCTCTGTTTGCATTGCAACGAGTGGAATTAAGTCACCAGATTTAATAAAATCTGCTACTTCGCCTGCTGAAGCAGTAACAGCTGCTACTTCTCCTGAAACAGCTGCTGTAATAGCAGGTCTTGAGCCATCATATGTTACATTACCAAGCTTCACATCCGCATATTGCCCAAATAAGTTAGCTAAAACAAACCACAATCCACCATTAGTCGAAGCTACCTTATATTTTTCTGGATCTGCTGCTGTTTTTGCTATAAGATCTTCTATCGATGTAATTCCAGACTCTTTATTTACACAAAGTAATCCAGGTGATCCCCCAGCAATAAAATATTCGAAATCTTTAGTTGTTTGTGGCATACCTGTCATAATTGGTACCAACAACGGTGTTTCACTTGTTCCAAGAATGGTATAGCCATCATGAGGCGCATCCATTACAAAAGCTTGACCTGTTCCGCCTGGTCCACCGCCTGGCATATTGTTAACAAGTACTTTTGTTCCAAGGGTCTCTTCCATTGCTGCTGATAAAGTACGGTTCCAAAGATCTGTACCTCCTCCGGCATTAAATGGAACAATATTGTTAATTGGACGTTCAGGGTATTTGGATTCAACTACTTCTGCAACTGGATTTTCTTCTTCTACTTCTGCTTCTACTTCTACTTCTACTACAGGTTCAACTTCTTCTTTATTTCCGCAACCTGCGAAAAGCGTAGCTACTAAAACCACCATAAGTACTATTGATATCAATTTTTTCATTATAAATACCTCCTAGTATTTTTGCTATTTCATTAATTGCTTAATTGCTTCAAACCCGCTATTACCAATTTTGAATAATGGCACCCCAGGATCATCATGCTCTACACGGCTCATAGAAATCTGTGCAAATGTAATGACATCTACTTCTTTAGCTAATTCATATAATGCATTTCGAACCAATGCATCGTGTCTAGTTCGATCACCGGAACATAGAATATCAAATGCTCCATCTACAACCTTTATTATAGGTTCTATAACTTTACCTTGTCTAGAAGCTTCTTCATTTATTAATCTTAAAGTAGCTATTGGACTTGTTGGCAAAGTTGCAAGAATCCCTATTTTTGTGCCTTTATCGACACAAAGTTTTGCAACTGGCTCGTCAATATTAATGATCGGAACATTAATAAACTTTCGAGCATAAGCTGCTGCTTCATTCACCGATGTGCAAGTCACCATAATGCCATCTGCACCATTAGATTCGGCAGCTAAAGCATAATGCATAATTCGTTTTGCAACACCTTCAGTTAGTTTTCCTGCTTGCAATGTTTGAGGTAATAAGCTGTCATCTGCAATGTTATAAATCTCAAAATCCGGGTTCTCTTCTAAAAAAGGTGCTGCAAAAGGTGTATAAATCATGTCCATGAACTGATTGATCGTGTGTATTAAGTATAATTTCTTTTTCATTCCCATCCTCCTTTCTATTTTTTTAGTAATTCTTCCGCCATTTTAATAATGTAACATGAATCCATTTCATACTTATGCAACAAATCATGATAAGGTCCTGATTCTGCAAATTGATCTTTTAGTCCAACCTTTCTCATAATACCATTACCTTGAACTGCAATTACATCAGCCACTGCACTACCTAGACCATTGAGTACATTGTGGTCTTCAACTGTTATTATTTTGCCGGTTTTTGCTAAGGTTTTTAGTATAAGCTCTTCATCGAGGGGCTTGATGGTATGCATATCAATAAGCTCAACATCAATACCTTTTTTGACAAGTGCCTCTGTCGCTTTTAGTGCTTCGTGGAGTAAGTCGCCATTGGCAATAATTGAAAGGTCACACCCTTCGCGAAGCACTTTACCTTTACCTATAACAATCTCAACATCAGGTCCATAGTAGTTCGGCATCGCATCCCTTGTAAAACGAATGTAACAAGGCCCGTCATAGTCAAGCAAAGCTCGCATCATAGCTTTTGTCGAGTAATAATCTGCAGGCATCATCACCGCCATATTCGGAATGGTTCGATAGATCCCCATATCTTCAATTGCTTGGTGAGTTACGCCATCCGTAGAAGGCGTTAGTCCTCCATGGCTGCAACATACCTTAACATTTAAATTCGTATAACAAGCACTTGTTCTAATTTGTTCAAGCATCCGCATACTTCCAAAAACGGCATAGGTGCTAACAATCGCCTTGTATCCCAAAGTCGCTAATCCTGCTGCAACGCCAGCAGCATTTTGTTCTGCTATACCTACGTTAATATGACGCTGCGGAAATTTTTCTGAAAATTCTATCGTTTTCATAGACTTTGCTATATCGCAATCAATGACATAAAAATCATCTCTTTCGCTTCCTAATTCTATTAAAACATCACCATAGGCTTGTCGTGTTGGTTGCGGTCCCATTAACAATCACCTCCGTTAATTTCTTCTAGGGCTTTAGCAAGTTCTGCATCATTTGGTGCAACGCCATGCCAACCTGGCACGTGCTCCATAAAAGATACACCTTTACCTTTTACAGTATTTGCAACGATGCAGATTGGTTTTTCTCCATGTCTGAAACGCTTCATATAGTCAAATGTCTTAAGTAGGTCTTTGATACAATGACCATCACAGGTTATTACTTCCCAGCCAAATGCACGCCATTTTGCTTCTATATCTTCCATTGGCATAATTTCTTTAGTAAAACTGTCATTTTGAATACCGTTATAATCAACGATTGCGACTAGATTATCTAGCTTATATTTTGCTGCACATGCCGCTGCTTCCCATATTTGACCTTCATTGATTTCTCCGTCTCCAAGTGCCACAAATACTCTGGCATTATTACCAGATCTCTTTAAGCCGATGCCCATCCCGACTCCAACCGATAAGCCTTGTCCAAGTGAGCCTGTTGTCATGTCTATACCAGGGACTTTGTTCATATCCGGATGACCTTGTAAAATCGATCCAAATTTTCGAAGTGTATAGATGATGTCGTAGTCAAAATAACCTTTTTGAGCCAGCACCGAATAAAGCACCGGACAACTATGTCCTTTGGATAAAATAAAACGATCACGATTTTCCATCTTAGGATTAGTTGGATCTATATTCATCTCATCGTAATATAAAACAGTTACATAGTCTGCTGCAGATAAGGAACCTCCAGGATGTCCTGATTCAGCTCCATGTATCATGGTGAGAATAGTCGTTCGAAGCTCACGTGCTTTTTCTTCGAGATACATCACTTTATTATTCATTATTACCTCCTTAGTATTGTTCCACGTATAATGTAGGATGTACTATGTATTATATCCTTCCAATTATTTTTTGTCAATGATTTGCACAAAAAAAAGACGCAAATTTACCAATTTTCGTCTTTTTGTATGCTTTTTATTTTATTTTAGGTTTTTTAGCGAAATTCTATGACACGCAGAGAATCGATATTGGTAAGGTCTCTAATTATTCTTCCATTCTTCCTTCCACTCCGCTAATGTGTTTTCTACAAGTTGAATTATTTCACCCGTGTTTTTTTGTTGCAATAACTTTACTATATTTCTATGATTTGTAATACTTCTCATTATACCATTCGTTTGTGAAATTGATCGACGCATTGATTCTGGAAATAAACTGATGATAACCTCGGCAATTTTTATAATCAATGGATTTTCTGTAAAATTCATAAGCATATAATGAAACTCTAAATCCTTTTCCACATAATAATCTATTTCCGTATAACCCTCAAGATACTTTTGATATACTGAATCCAGAAGTGAATTGAGTTGTTCAAATTTTTCCGAGGTCATTTTTTCAATTAAATTAAACAAAACCATCGCATCAAACATAACACGTAACTCATAAATGTCTGCGTTCGATTTCGGCTCAATAATCAAACTAAAAAGTAGTGGATTAAAAAAACTCTCTTTCACTTCTGAAACAACATATGTACCTTGTCCTCGCCTCACTTCTAGCACGCCAAGTGCGCTCAACATTTTGATGGCTTCACGCACAGAATTACGCCCAATACCCAACTGTTCAATAAGCTCGACTTCCGTTGGTAGTTTATCACCCGCTTTAAGCTCTCCAGACATGATTGAATATTTTATTTTATTCATAACATTATCGACCACTGATTCAGTATCTATTTTATCAAACATCTTTTCCTCCACTTAGTAGCCATTTATAATCTTATATAATTCGATAGCCCTATGAACTTTCATAAAACAAGTCATCACATATATGATTTGCCTTTTATTATAGTCTATGAATTTTTATTTGGCTAGCATTTTCATATTAATTTGAATCTATTCATCATCATTCGATATTGTCTCGTTTAAATATTGCAATAATTAAATTAATCATACAGGTACTCACCAAATTAGCATATAATGCACCCATCTTCCCATGGCCTAAGATATCATCTCTATTATTCTCCAATAAGATAAGCACCGTACAATGGCACTGATTTAATGCCACCACTAAAACCAAAATTTTTGGAAGAGATCCTTATACTTTGAGTTGGACTATATTGATCTATATATGCCTTAAGGCTACGGGATCGTTTATTAGAGGACGACTTCACTTCAATAGGTATAACCTGATCCTCTTTCTGTATAATGAAGTCCACTTCATGAGCATTGTTTTTCCAATAATATATGTCTATGGATTTCGCTACAAGTTGTTGTGCGACATAATTTTCTGTAATTGCACCTTTAAAAAGGTTGTGCTCTCCTTCGCGGACCATAATGATATATGGGACTTTTGTCATCGACATTAACAGTCCAACATCACTTAGAAATAATTTGAAGCTTTTTGAATCTTTGTAGACAGATAATGGAATCTCACCACGGTTTACCCTTGGACATTCAAGACTTAATTGACTTAACAATAGCCACTCAATAGAGCTACCATAAGTCAGCTGTTTCGCTCCTTTTTCGACCAGACTATACTTGAACTTTTTATAGTCTGCCGCCAGTTGATCTGGAATAGTTTTGTAGATGCCCTGAACCTTTAGAACCTCTGCTTTGGTGGTGTATTTGCTCATATCTGCAATGTAAGCATTTATAATATTTGTATGTATGTTTCTATCAAAGGAAACGATGTCCCTATTGTTTTCAAGATAACCATTTATAGCTGCAGGCATCCCGCCTACATAAAGATAATGATGGTATCGTTCCATCAATTTATTATGAACCACCTCTGGCATTAGGGTATTGCTATGATAGCACTTTGATATCTGATCAATGTATACATCTAGTTCAAGACTCATCAAAAATTCATCGAAAGTAAAAGGATAAAGGTAATGGATCTCAACTTTTCCCACGGGAAATGACAAGGTCTCACGTTGTATAGCCACACCCAGAAGACTTCCTGCTCCGATAATAGAATAATTCATATCACTTTCGGCAAAATATTTAAGAGAAGTTATAGCTTTCATTTCTAGTTGAATCTCATCAAAAATGATGATGGTATCATCCGGATTAATCTTTCGCATGGTTATTAATTCTAACTCCGATATAATACGTTCTGGAACAAGATCTCTCTCAAAAATCTCTTTCATTTGAGGTTCCTGTTCAAAATTTATGTAAATAGAATTCTTATATTCTTTTTTGGCAAAATCCTTAATCAGATAGGTCTTGCCAACCTGCCTAGCACCTAACAATAATAGTGGTTGTTTGTCTTTCTTGTGTTTCCATTTCACTAAATCTTCCATCTTATTGCGTCTCATCACATCACCATCCTATAGACATATCATAGAACACAAACATCCTTAAGTCAATAAAAAGTCAAAAACACCTTTTTCCCGAACTATTTATAGTCATTATCCATTTATTATCTATAAAACGATCTACCTCACCGGTTATGCATGAACAATGGTTCCCCTTGAATCAGTAACTTTCACTTGACCCTATTCATATCTTATCGTAACACTGGATCCATCATTTCGATTGCTTTTTGCAATAGCTTTCATAATTGGTTAAAGGGTCAAAACTAAGATTCACTAAATTCACATACAATATATAGATTACGTTGATACATCTTTTGTCTTGTATTCTCTAACAAATAGTAGTACATCGTTTCCTAATTTCATTTCTCAGTTCAAAAGAATCCCTTATAAAATACATCCCTTCAAGCATAGATTCCATCTCGGACCCAGCCGGTTCTTTGTCATAGAAACTATAATCATATACAGCTAATATCTTAGAATCTGTAAACCCTTGTGTTTCACCCTTAAAGAAGCAAGTCCATATTCTATGATTGTTCTACTATTGAGATAAAAAAGATTCTTTAGCTTACGAACGAACTTAACATTATAATTTGGCACAATTTTTTTTCTATTTACTCTTCGACTTTTTCGTGCCATTTAATTAACACCTACTTAAGCATTTTCAACATATAAAAAACCACTCTCTTTATAACATACGGGTAAATCGAAAGTAGTTTTTTGGTAAGTATCTTACTGTCATGTGACTCCATGATTACCATTCCATAAGAATTGATTAATTCATTGAATTTACCTTTACTATACATAGAACCAACCATAACTACATCAACAATTCCTGTTAATGTATTCTTACTTCCATGCAAAATTCCTATCACACTATCTCGTTTCTTTACACGTCCTGACTTAGTTTCATATTTTGGCAATTCCTCTTTAATATCCAAAAATTTACCCAGTTCGTCTACCCATTGATTTAGCAAATCCTTACTCTGCAACAAAATTAAAGTACTCACTTTTCTTTGCACCTATTAATTACCTTTTCGACCTCGGCAATTAATAGTTCTTTATTTGGAATGTAATATGTATATTTTGATGCAAAAATATTACTGGATAAACCACCTAACGCGTATTCTGCTGTCAGAGCATCCTTATCTGAGATACTTAGCAATTCACAATAATGTGACCAGTTCAATTTGCCAGACACTGTCTGGCGTTTTTCATAATTCAAATAAAAGGCTCTCATATTCTGTAGGTTAGTCTGCTAATGTAATCCCAACTTGATTAAGCATGAGTTGGTATCTGAATAAAGGTAATTTTCTGTCGTCCCCCCTAAGCCTGATAACACAAGGAAGGATTTATTTAGAAATTCAAAGTTTGACTTCATTTCATCCGCTCCTTGTTCTACGAGTTTTGCAACTCATAGGTCTTCTTTTATAATTTCGCTGAGTACACCTTGAATCTTTTGAAAATCAACAAGTGTGACCAACTCCCATATAATTCTGTCTATTCTTTTTTTGAACAGGTCTACACTCAATCCAGTGGTATTACCGAAGCTTGCTTCTAAAATCGTCCGAACTTCTTTATTAAGTTTTCCTCGTTCAGGACCTTTAATATGTTCAAATTTTAGTTTTCCTATAAGCTCATCTATTTCAATAAACTGAAGAATTTTCACATCATTTGAAAAGATATAATCTATTAATAATGCAAGTTGATATCCTACGATTGCCCATTCAGCTTTATCTCGATTAACAGATTTCCTTAAGTATAGCGCTTGAAAATCGTTCGCTCTTTGAAGAAATTTGCTGTCACACTCAATATTTTTCAATCTACCAATCAATACTTTCATATCTTCTAACAGCAAGTCTTTATCATATTTCAAATTGTGAATCTGACATTCAACATGTGCCACTTTTTCGTAGTTTACTTCGATTAGCTGTTTATTCTCTAAAACCTGATCAAAATTGGAAATAAATAAAGTAATGACATCATAGATTTGCTTCACCTGTTCATCAGATCTTTCGTCAGAAATCCCTATTGTATTTGGACCAAGTGTAGTCAACTTATCACCAAATAAGTTTTCAAATGCCAATACATTGAATTCTTTCTCAGTTTCTAACGCAAATAACTCCGACTGTTTTATCTTATTTATTTCATAGCTATCTTTCGAAAAAACAAATTCTATTTTTACTTCCTGTTTTCCTTTAGTTGCAAACAGTTCTTGCTCATTGCATATACTTGGAACTGTCTGAAAATATGTCTCTAGAGCATCTAAGCAGAGCTTAGGATTTTTCGGAGTATATAATCTAAATTTATAGTAATCCTCAACTCCAGCAAATTCATTTTCAATTTCAGAGATAATTTGATGTACTTCGTCACGGCTTGCCAAACAGATCATATCTATATCAATACTTGTTCTCTGGGATGTTACAGGAACATAAAACTGTGTCGCTGCTCCACCCTTCAAGATGATTTTGTCACCAAGTTTCTTTTGTAATTGCAGGAACATTTCCAAATCCCATATGAAAAGTTCAAATTTAGACAGTGAGTTAAAACCACCGTCAGTCATGCGTTTTTCAATTTCACTTCTTAAGAAAACCTCTTTTTCTAGAATTATATTATTTTTGTTTATTAACTCCATTTGGCCTCCTTAATTTGATAACTCATAAACTCTATAGTTTTTTCCGATGCTTTGTTCATTTCAATAAGCCAGTTTATCTCTACAGATATTCCTCTGTCTTTAGCTGCTGCTTTCATTTTTGCCATAGCAATAGAATTGTTTCTTTGTAAGCTTTGATATATTCGAGATAATTCAGGTAAAGAAACGCCATACTCCATTCTTGTAACTGCGTAATACAAATCGATGAAGCCTTTCTCTTTCTGGGATATATTATCCGTTGACAAAGAAAAATCTTTTCCTCTCAGCAAAATCACATCTACTTTATTCCTCAGAATTGTTTTTTCTAAAATAGCACGATCTTTTTCTGTAAGAACAATCATGTCCTTTTCATTCAACACTTCTTGAATTTCCTTTATGCCAGATTCTTCGATAATTATAAGTACTGGGTAATTCTCGGGCATGTGTAGGATTTCTCCTACCAACGAATCAAGTCCTGTAATGTAAAAATCATATCCATACTCTGTTAAAATGTCGTAGATTTCTTTAGATTTTCTTTGCAGATATTCATAACCTGCTGACACATTATCTTCATTATTTCTATTGAGAGAATAAATTCCATGCCCAGTTTTATAAAGCTTACCCTGCTGAACTAATGAATAAAGCCTCCATGAAATTGTCTTCCTATTCATTTCTGGGAATAAGGAATATATTATTTTAAGACTCAATTCATCACTATTATTCATATGTTTTGAAAGTTCGCCGATAAACTTTTCGTCCACAGTCATAATTTTTTTATTCATATCATCACCTCTTCAAAACATTAATAGCAAAACTTTGTTTTGACATCTATGTTTTGATTATATCAAAACTTTTTATACAAATCAATGTTTTGGTCAAAATGTTTTGATAAAAAAAACTACTCAGTGTGTAGCTTATTCAATTAAAAGACTTTCATGCTCAACTTCTCTCGAATATTGTGCATAAAAGTCAACTCTATTAGCTTTCTTATTTTTCAAAACTTTATTATCAAAACTTAGTTTTGTGGTTTTTGTTTTGAAAACGTCACGCACTGCGTGACCAATCTCATCTTAGTCCGTGGCTCACTGCACCACATTTCTAAATCCACACATTCACCGTAGTGTGCCCACTATCACATTTCACCTTATTCCCTGCCGTTCCAGTCCCATAAGCACTCTGTTTATTCCGCTTCTTGAAACTAAACAGCAGCTGCTTTCTATAAAAGTCCCCTCTCAGACTCTCATCAGACATTAGTCCTTTTTCCGTAGTCCCACTACGCATTCCACGTGAGTGGAGTGTTTTTTGAGACAAAAATTTATATCAATAAATTCACTTATATGAGATTTCTATACTCCTGTCTACTATCTACAACAGCATATATTATTACTGCTGTATCTCCTCTGCCGTTCTTCGTTATGATTACTGGCTTTCTTGTCTCATGACATTGCTTAGATATTTCATTGTAATGATTTCTAAGGTCCGCTGATG
>PGZS01000222.1 GCA_002841435.1 Firmicutes bacterium HGW-Firmicutes-3
CGGCTACAACCATAAATACGGCAATAATCATTTGTATAAGAGGACTGTCATAAGCACCCACACTCATGTTTTTAGTGGAAAAACCACCTGTACCGACCGTACCAAAAGTATGAACCGCTGCATCGTATAGGTTCATACCGGCAAACCATAAAAGACTAATTTGTAAAACGGTGATAAAGATATAAGTTTTATAAAGAATTTTCGCATAATCATTAATTCTAGGTGCAATTTTATCCACGACAGGCCCTGGACTTTCAGCCTTAAATATCTGGAAACCTCCAACCCCAAATTTTGGTAACAAAGCAACTGTAAAAACCAAAATACCCATACCGCCATTCCAATGGGTAAAAGATCGCCAAAACAATACGCCTTTCGGTAGGCTTTCAATCTCAGTTAAAATACTGGCACCCGTCGTTGTAAAGCCCGAAACCGTTTCGAAATAAGCATCTATAAAAGAGGGGATACTTCCTGAAAGATAAAAAGGCAAAGATCCAAATAGCGAAAAAACAACCCATCCAAAAGCAACGATTGCAAAACCTTCTCTAACTTTTATAAGCTTGGTTTCGCATTGGATTTTTGACAATAGAAAACCCACTAAAGCAATCAGTGGAATAATCATAGCAAAAACAACACTATCATGTTCCTTATAGATTATAGAGATTATTAATGACGGCACCATCATGAGTGCCTCAAGCATAAGCAGTACGCCAATAATCTTACTAACTATTCGATAATTCATTATAAGAACTTCTTTCTATTAGGTTTTAAAATCTTGTTAATCATGGAAATATCCTTTGCCAGAATAAAAAGAATCAAACGACTATCCTCTTCAATCATGCTTTGGCCGTTCGGTATAACAACATCGTTTTTATTGACGATTGCTCCGATAATTATACCTTTTGGAAATCCAAGATTACTGACTTTTTTATCACATATAGCCATGTCTTTACTGACGACAATCTCTATAACTTCCGCTTGTCCGCCAAGGAGCATGGATACAGATAAGACTTTACCGCCACGTATGAATCTGAGTATATCACTGGCAATAATTTCTGTCGGATTCAACGCAACGTCTATGCCCAGTTTATCAATGATGGTATTGTAACTTGGTTTACTGATTTTGGCGATAACTTTGTTAACACCCTCTTGTTTGGCCATGAGGGACATTAACAGATTTTGCTCATCAAAACCTGTAACACCTATAAAAGCATCCATCAATGATAGTTTTTCTTCTTCCAGGATATTAATATCTGTACCGTTTCCTTTAATGACCAAGGCGTTATCCAGTTTCTCTGACAGATATCGGCAACGATCTTCATCCGATTCAATAATTGTCACTTGAATACGACTGGCTAATAAGCGTCTTGCCAAGTAGTAGCCAATTTTTCCGCCACCTAGAATCATAACACGCTTTACGGTAGAACGGTTATTGTCTAAATCCGCACGATGACTAAAGCGTCGAATCATCTTGGTCTTACCGATGACATACAAAATATCATCTTCCTCTATTGTTGTAAAACCGTTTGGAATGATGATTTCTCCATGTCTCGAGATTGCAGCAATCAATAATCCTTCCATATCATCAATATCTTTTAACATTTTTCCTTTAAACCCACTAAAAAATCGCTCATGACAGTCAATCATAGATACTTGGCCTCTTGCAAAATTCTCCGAGTAAAATATGTATTCTTTGGTTAGATACCTGGCTATCTTATTAGCCGTTGATAATTCAGGGTTTACGATATGATCGATGCCCATTTCTATTTTAAGGAAATCCAATTGTTGTGAGTATTCAGGATTTCTTATTCTAGCGATGGTCTGTTTACAACCGGCTGTTTTAGCTAATGCACAAATAATCGTATTGGTCTCATCACTGTTGGTTGTCGCCACCAATAAGGCATAGGATTTTAGATTCAAGGATTTTAACACATCCATGTCGGTTCCGTTGGCAGTAATCGTAAGGACATCCAGATACTCGCGTATGTGTTTAATAACCTTTTCTTTTGAATCTACAACCGTAACTTCGATCTCACTGTTGATTAAAGACTCCGCTAGCTTATAGCCTAATTTACCTGCACCAATTATAATTACTTTCATAGATTAACCTTTCATCTTCTTAACTTTTTTCAAAATTAAACATATTCATTTTAGCACATTTGAAATATCTATTCCATATTATACGATATTGTTTTTTGTTATTCATTTATGCTTAACTTGTCTCTTATCACAGATGAGCAGCCCATATTGGCTGCTCATTTTTTACATGTATTTCTTGTTGCCCCACATATTACAACGTCTAAGTTCTAAGAATTCACTATAAGCCAATTCTAATATGTGCTTTTCATTGGTGAACTTAAGCATATGTATGGCTTCATGATACTTATAGTACCCTGAGTCTACAAAGTACTCTTCCTTTTGTGGTTTGGTATAGTAATTGTTCGCTTTCATCAAATACCAATTAACATCCTTTTGAATTTGTTCATTTGCAGCCATAAAAGAATACTGACTTTTACCAAGATATTTGATGATTTGAGCACTTACACCCGCTTCTTCGGCAACTTCTCTAAGAGCGGTATCCTTATATTCTTCATCTGGCTCAACTGTACCTTTAGGCAATACCCATGCATCATACCTATTTTTATAATTTTTATAAAGTAACAATATTTTGCCTTTATGAATTACAACCCCACCACAACTTACAGCTTCTTTCATAAAATCAGCCTCCTCGTTTTATGGGTGC
>PGZS01000022.1 GCA_002841435.1 Firmicutes bacterium HGW-Firmicutes-3
AATCCTTGGCTTAGTACTTTTTCATACATAACAGCTATGTGCGCATCACCTGAAGTTATGTTCCCTTCTGCTTTGATAATGCCATAGTCATAAAATAACATACTTAACTCCGGCATAGAAGCCAAAGCTTTCTCTTTAATCGTTTTCCCTTTCCAAAAAGGTTCTAACTCTCTAAGAATTTGCTTGTTGTCTTCGGTGATATGAAAAACATCACCATCTCGTTTTTCGAACAAGTCAAGTTCATTCACAACCCAGTCCATTGCATATTCAGGAAAAATAGGGGCCGCGCAATTTGAAGATGCTTGATTCCCTGCAAGCAAAGATTCATCTTCGATATAAATACTCATATTACTTAGAATTTTCTCTAACATGAGTGCTCTTTTTATGGGTAGAGGTTGAGCCTCATTATTTTTATATACCTCAGTCGTAAAAATAGCCCGTTCTGTACACACCCACCTTGTATTATCAAGGACATCTTCTCTATACTTTTTCATTCTTTGTGTCATTTCACCAAAATATCGTTTCATTTTTTCCTCCATTCATATAATGCCTACGATAGATTCTTAAGCTTATTATAACACCAACCTTCATTTGTGTCTATTATTAGTTTCATATGAATGTTTCTTTTATATCATTTAGTGTTATTTATGTCTTCCACATAGTTACACGGCTACTTTATTCACCTAATTGCCTCCCAGCTTTCACTCCAATATTCTATTTAGAGTAATTTCGGTTATATCCAACGGTTAAATATAGTTTGTTTGTTATTGAAATTTTTTAACTTTCATTTGAAAGTTCTATTAATTTCATGTATAATATATATTAAGAAATAAACCAAAGGAGATTCAATATGTTTGAAAGCAAAGGCATGGTATTTAACATCCAAAAATTCAGTCTTCATGATGGCCCAGGTATAAGAACCGTTATATTCCTAAAAGGCTGCCCTTTACGATGTCCTTGGTGTTCTAATCCTGAATCATTAAGCAAAAAGGTTCAAATCACATGGAATAAGCATACATGTATAAGCTGTAACGCTTGTATAAAAGCATGTCCCGAGAGCGCAATAACCTCTATTCATGGAGACATCGTCATTGATGAAGACTTGTGTACCGGTTGCTTATTATGTACTCAGATATGTCCTACAAACTCCCTCGCTTACGAAGGCGCACCCTACAGCATTGACGAAATCATGAATGAAGTCTTAAAAGATAAACCTTTCTATGACGAAAGCGGTGGTGGCATAACTTTATCGGGCGGAGAAGTTCTTCAACAAGCTCCTTTTGCAACCGAGCTCCTTAAAGAGGCTAAAAAACATCACATCCACACCGCTGCTGAGACCACATGTTACTGCGATCATAATGACTTTATTCATTTCATCCAGTACCTAGACTTGTTATTATGTGACATCAAACACTATGATAGCGATAAGCATGAAAAAATCGTAGGCGTGCCTCTCGACCAAATCCTTGACAACATTCGATTCGCAGTGTCACAAAAGAAAGATATTATTGCCCGGATACCGGTCATTCCTGACTTTAACTTTAGCATAGATGATGCCGAACATTTCTGTACACTTCTAAAGTCTTTAGAAGTACGGAATGTAAACTTGTTGCCTTATCACAATTACGGAGAAAACAAATATGCTTTACTAAACAAGCCCTATGCCATGGCAGGGTATGATTCCATCCATAAAAATGATCCTAAATACATAGAATATGTTAATGTTTTTAAGCATCATGGTTTTGTCGTTTCATCTTAGAGCAAAATAAAAAGGCCTCGAGCATTTGCTCAAAGCCGTATTGATAGCAGTTAACTTTAAAATCTTCGTCTATCTTAAAACTTTTTATGTGCTTTATCACAGTAAGGTGGTGTTTTTGTTTGTTTACAGGTACATAAGAAAAAAGTGTTGCATACTTCTATGGTCTCATTTTTTTCTGCTGTAAAAGCCAGCGGTGCAAAACCCTCACACTCATGAGATCCATCGCAAAAAGGTTGGGTCGAGCTTTTCCCACAGGCGCACCAATGATATGTTTCTCCGGCTTTAAGCTCCACTTCAATCGGTGATTTTATTTTATCTTCTTTGTTTTCCATAATTACCACTCCTCTTTATATTTGTACAATTATTAGTTTGAGGTTTTATACTACATGATTTAAGAATAATTCCTCTATACATTTGTATAATAGCATCCAATTCGTTACAAGTCAATATTTTGTTATTGTTTGTTATGTATTGCTATTGTTTTAGCTGTTTTTATTTTAGCAATAATTTTTCTTTTCAAACCTATTAATTACGGTATTACCCTAAATATTATATAATACTTATACTAATACAGAAATATATTATGTATGCCAAAGTCTAAGTGTTTTTGATTTCTATTTATTTGAGTTGATTTTTCATCGTTCTAGTGCTATATTGATACATAATGATAAATAACAATAACAAACGCGTTTTTTGATGTACTCTTAAACAAAAACTATTAACCATTAAGCATAAAGGAGAATACTATGAAAAAAATACTATTAACCGGTGGATTAGGGTTTTTCTGTACTCGGTTCACTCAAAAATACCAGCATACTTTCCAAATATTATCTACAGACAAAGACGATCTGGATATTACAAATGAAAGTAGTGTGACCGAGACCTTTAAAATGTTTAAACCCGATTATGTCATCCATGCAGCAGCTATCGCTGTTACGGATTTTTGCAATGATCATCCGGAATTGGCTTACAAAATCAATGTTCAAGGTGCCTTAAATGTTGCAAAGGCTTGTAAAGTGGTAGGGGCTAAAATGGTATTCATAAGTACCGAACAGGTATTTAACGGCAACCTTGAACCTGGACCTTATACGGAAGAAACTACACCCATTCCAGATACAATCTACGGACAAAATAAACTCGAGGCTGAGCGTTTACTACAAAATTTGATTGATGATCTTTGGATTCTACGATTCACTTGGTTATTTGGCTTGCCTGAACGTGATTGTAATATTAATCCCAATATACTATGGAACACACTCAATCTTGCCCTGGAAGGGAAGAAAACAAAGATTACAGCCCATGAGTACAGAGGTTTAACCTATGTTCATGAAATCATTGATCAATTCCATAAAATTTTCACACTTCCTTATGGTTTATATCATATAGGCAGTCATAACAATGATAACCGATATGATATAAGTGAATACATACTCTCTTCACTTGGACTTAATGACCGTATTCATGATTTAATTGAAAAGGATGAAGCAAAATTCAAAGAGCATCCCAGAGACGTTCGGCTTGATACCGATAAAATAAGAAGTTATGGTTTTGACTTCTCAGATACCAAAGTTGCCATTGACAAATGCATCCAAGAGTTTCACTTTAACATGAGATAAGGAGACGCCTATGTTATATTTATTAGATACTGCTAACTTAGCCCATATAGAAAAAGCATTTGATTTGTATCCAATGGATGGTGTTACAACCAATCCAACCATCATTGCAAAAGAAAACATTAACTTTATGGATCATATTCTAAAAATTAGATCCATCATTGGCAAAGACGCCATGATTCATGTTCAAGTGCTTAGCAGCACTGCCGTAGAAATGATAGAAGAAGCCAACAATCTTCTGGAAAAAATCGGCGGTAATTTGTATATAAAAATACCCGTCACGTCACAAGGGCTTAAGGCGATGAAACACCTTCATAGCGCAGGTGTAAAAATTACTGCAACGGCTGTTTTTACTGCACTTCAAGCATTGGTAGCCGCAAAAGCCGGAGCCGATTTTGTTGCACCCTATGTGAATCGTAGCGATAATATCAGTAGTGATGGTGCCGGCATGGTCGGTGAAATTGTGGATCTGCTAAAAGGCTATAACTTTACAACAAAAGTACTTGCCGCATCCTTTATGAATGTTCAGCAAGTACATGCATCCATGCTCGTAGGTTCTCATGCCGTCACCTTAAATCTTGATACTTTTGAGAATTCAATCCGACATCCTTTAACCGACTCTAGCGTTGACCAGTTCGTCAAAGACTGGGAAGAGATATACGGTGAACATAAAACAACTTTAAATCTATAATATTAGTATATATTCAGTATATCTTCTGTTAAAACTCTTAACTTTATAGATTTTTCACAAAGAGTAGAAAGCGGTAGCGCCTTTCTACTCTTTGCTTTTTTCATTTATCTCTATCTTTATCATACATAATTCCAATACAATACTTATTCTTCTTATTACTTCTTTATAGCTTATCTCTTCAAGTATTAGGATGTTTTTTACATTCAAAATTGGGCGTTGACAAACACAATATACAGCGCTAACATATTAGGTATTAGCTCTACTTTCCCATTTCACTTGCGCCATTAGCTCAGATGGCTAGAGCATCGGACTCTTAATCCGGGTGTCCAGGGTTCGAATCCCTGATGGCGCACTTTCTCAGTATTCTTTTGACCTGTAAATAAATAAGGTATACGCATACTATGCTATCTTAGTTTTTTCATCTAAGGTACTATTTTTTTGTTTTTTTAATTGCACTAATAAAAACATACTATAAGAAAATGCAATGCTTGCACCCATAATCGGTATGACAACTATAGGTAATATACCTATCAATAATCCCGAAGAAATTATTGCCAAAGGCAATATGACTTTAACCAGACTCATAATCAAACTCAGTACCCTTCCCAAGAGTTTCTTTGGTATTTCATTTTGTAATATGGTCATAATCGGCACATCCACATAGGCAATTGCAATACCCATTAGTATGTTTATGGTCGCGTAAAAAATAAGATTCTTATTATTACCTAGATTCAACACAATCGGCAATCCAATTAAACCGGCAAGGAATGCAATAAAGGCATTCATTGAAATTAGTAATTTTCTAAATTCAATCTTTCTCATGACCTTTTCAACCGTAAGTGTTCCAATAATTAAACCGACTGGAAACATGCTGTTGATAAGACCAAAACTCGTTGAAGGCATCTTTAGCAATTGGTTAATCATATAAGGTGCCGGTACATTAACAGAAAACCCAAGTAAAAAATTAAGAGATACAAATACAAAAAACAACTCAAGAATGGAGCGATTGTGTGAAAAAAAGTTCCAACCCTCCTTAAGATCCATGGAAAAGGCTTTTGTGCTTGTCCTGACAAGCTTTTCATTCTCTACTTCGTCTTCATTTAGGTCATAATCAATAAACCACTCCGTCACTGCAGAAAAAATAAAAGAAAAAGCATTTAAAAGAATAAATAAGCGTATATTCACCAAGGCAAAAACCATACCTCCTATAATTGGTCCAAGTATAGATGCCGATGAGTCAATAAGCTTACTTAGAGAATTAAGCTTAATCAACCTCTCAGATGTAACCAGTGAAGGTTTTGCCGCTTCCATTCCAATACCAAAAAATGTTGTGAAAATATTCAGGAGTACTGTGGAAATATATATAATAGCTAGGTTCAGTGTCATTGTTAAGGCATAAAAATAAAGGACCGCAAACAATACGCCACTTAAGAGATCCATACCCACAACAAGCCATTTTTTTGGAATTCTATCTGCTATCACTCCTGCTATCGGACTGATTAGAACCATTGGAATAATACTTAACATCAATGTGGCCGCATAATTTAGAGCTGATCCGGTAATTTTCAATACATAGAGACCGATTGCAAATGTATAGATTGATGATCCCAAAATAGATACGGCTTTACCTGAAGTAAATAGATAAAAGTTGAAACGTTCATGATTGCTTATATTCCTTTTTATTGCTGCTTCCATTTTATACATCTCCTTGTCTAAGATTAGTCTACTACATCGGGTCAAGACAAGTTCAAGTACATTATTAGATATAAATCAACCTTTTTTCAGCAAAAAAATATAAACCATTGGGTCGTCCCAATGATCTATATTTTTTTCTTGCCCCTATAGTAGTAGGTTCCTACCTTCTCTCCATCAACAAAATAATCTTCTAAAGGACCACCTTTTTCAACTGGCTCTGATATAAATTCTTCCATACATACGTAATTCAACGCCTTCAACTGAGCTTTTATGTGCTGAATTTCAAAATTTTTTCGATATAGTAAGGGTATCTTAGATCGTTCAACGAATTTTTCAAATACAATATACCCACCACAAATATGGGCATTCTTCTTTAGCAAATGATCTATCTTCTCTAATAAGAAGTCAGTATACTCAAATGCGTAATTGCTTGTGCCCGCTATGTCCAGTAACATATCCACAGAATAGGACTTTACTGGTATTTGAGTAAAATCAGCACATATGAAAATGACATTGCATTTGGGATGACTTCTTTCGATTATTTTTTTCAACCATATCATCTTCAGAGGGTCATGATCCACTGCAATATAGGTGCTATTTTCCGGAAATCTGTCTAACATGTGACGCATAAAATAGCCATGTCCACTTCCAAGCTCCAGAATATTAGCATTTTCCAATAAAGAGAATGGTATATGTCTTAAAGACCACTGAAGTCCTACATGAATCTTTTTCAGGTACTCTATGTCGGTGGTGTTAATATATTCATCTATATAGCTCTCACTGTATTGACTATAGTCTGTATCTTCTGTATCTTCTTTTTCCTCATGTTCCATCATGGTAATATCCGGTGTGTAAAGAATTCCGTCCTCAATACGCATCTGGTAGCTGCAAGGACATGTCAAAGTTGCGTTTATCAATATCCCACGCTGAATAATTCCTTCAGTAATCTCAATAGATGCTTCACAAACCGGACAAGCAAATAATTCTAGAGAAGCTATGTTAATACCCATTACTTCTCTTTTTACCACCTTGTCTTCTTCTAATTTTAGTCGCATTTCAATTAGCTCATTCTTTAAGTTGTTTTTCATTATATTAAGCTTATTGATTTCCAATTCAATTTGTTCTTTCTTCTTTTCAAAAAAAGATGTATACGTCAAACGTCTATCGTAACCTGTCAATTTTCCGATTCTTCTATATAGAATCAACTGCTGAATCTCAGATAAAGAAAAGCCGATTTGTTTAAGCTGAGAGATTTCATGAAAATCCTGGGCACAATTTTCATCAAAGTCATATTGGGCATTCACTTTTTCCGGGACTAGTAATCCCAGTGACATATAATGCCTTATGGTATCTATACTGGTATTGTTTAAAACTGCAAATTGTCCTATTCTCATATGCCTCTCCATTATAATAGTGTTCATCCATAAGTTGAGTGATGTTTCTATTCACAATGTAATTATAAAGAAAGCACCTCTTAAACACAAGCTTAATAGATGGTTCATCTGTTCTTAGATGAAATTTATGATTACTGCTGTATGTCTTATGGATTGCTTAGTATTATGTGGAAAGAAGGCTCTCTACGTGTTAAAATAGACTTAAGTATAATTAATTCAAAAAGTAGTTGGAAATTGAGCTGTGTAAATTAGTTACTCAATACTAAAAGGAGGCACACATGTTCAAAAATCTAAAAATGCAAATACTTCTCTTGTTCCTTCTAGTCAGTGTTATTAGCCTCTTATTGTTTGGAGCCTTTACTCAGTATTTCGGTTCCCGTCTACTTAAGGACAGCGCTCTAGAACGTAGTGAATTTGCTGTCCTTGCCATGAAGTATGAATTCGAAAAAGGGATTGATGAATCCTATAAAGTCATTAATGTCCTTGAATTCACACTTCTTGAATATTTGAAAACTAATCCACCTAAAAACAAAAATGACATCAATCTTCTAATGGATTTGCTCGAGCCCACCCTCCGACAACAAGCTCAAAACCAAAACCAAAGTAAGACCGCATACATCTATATAAATCCTGAGCTTTATAACTTTGCCACCGATATCTATTATGCCGACCAAGATGGAAACGGCACCGTCACTCGACAGTCTACCTTACCCTATGACTATTTCACCTCCGGACCCAATGCTTTAGATGACAAGTCTTGGTGGTTTGGACCTATAAAAGCCCAAGGTGACTTTTGGACACAACCTTATGATTGGGTTCTTGACAATGGAGAAACCATCCGTTTTATTTCCTTGACACGACCCATCTACCACGAAGGGCAACTTTTTGCGATTATTGGTACTGATTTGGCTTATGAGATTATTGAAAAACGTGTCGAGGATTATACAGATTATAACTTAGGCACCACCTTTCTATTGAATACAGAGGGTGTACCTATGATTCCAAGTGACCTTGATGCCTCAGAAAAACTTTTTGCGGAGGAGAAACTCCTATTCACTGCTGAGCTTACCAATCAATGGACGCTTGGCATATCTACTTCTACGAAACAAATATATGCCCCTCTTTGGAGGTTCCAACAATTGTTATTGATGATTGGTCTGGCTGTCACACTCGGTGTTTTAGTGCTTTCACTGTGGTTTAGCAAAAGTGTTACGGCACCGCTTAAGCTCATGGAGCATGTCATAAATACTGCACAAGGCAATCTACATGCCATCGAACTGCCCGAATCTCTGAGAAAACGCGAAGATGAAATTGGTGCTTTGGCACGCGCGCTCACCCAGATGAATCGCCAACTTCAGACCGATCTTATGACGATTGAATTTAAAGATCTTACAATAAACAACGAACAAGCCAAACGCAAAAATGTTGAAACCAAGCTACAATTAATTACTAAGACCCTTGAACATTCTGATAATGGTATTTTCATAACAGATGAGAACTACCGCATCTTATATACGAATAAAACTTTTCACAGTATCACCGGTTACCCTGGTGAAGAGGTTCATCTGGATTTATTGACAGCTGGTATATGTCTAACAGATCATCAAAAACATACCCTTGCTTCAAAAGGCCTTTTGCAAGGAGAATTCGAGCAAATGCGTTTAGGTGATATTCCCTATCCCATGCAGCTCTATATCACCCGAATTGTCGATGAGACAACTTACTATCTAGGACTTTTCAAAGATATAACCGAACAAAAAATTAAAGATCAGCATTTGAACTATCTTCGCTTCTATGATTCTGCGACACAGCTACCAAATAAAGTCCTGTTCCAAGAAAAAATAGATGAACTCCTAGAATCTAACACCGGATTATCATGCATCTGTCTCCTGATTAATATTGATAATTTCAGAATCCTCAACGGGCTTGTTGGTGCAGAGGCTTGTGATCAACTGATCAAGCAGTTTTCTGATCGTTTGATCGATTATGAAAAGACCCATGATTTGATTTCACGTACAGAAGGGGATGAATTTGGTATTTTTTATGAACTTAATCCAGATGAAGAGATACTTCGTCATCTAACTTTCTTAAAAAGACACTTAACCAAGCCCTATCTACTTAGTGATGAATTGCATCACATTACAGTTAGCTTCGGTTTATCTTGCTCGCCGGAAAACGGAACTACGGCTAAAGAATTACTCAAAAATGCAAGTATCGCCCTGAACCATGCAAAAAATAATGGTAAAAATCAAATTATAAAATACGAAGATTCTTTTGAATCCATATCATCTGAAAACTATGAACTTCTTAAACATATTCGCTTTGCACTGGATCGAAACGAAATGTTTTTGCATTTCCAACCTCAAATCAATGTATTTGAAAATCACGTTATTGGCGTAGAAGCCTTATTACGTTGGAAGCACAATGACAAGTATTTCTCCCCAAATCAGTTCATACCACTCGCAGAACAAACACGACTCATCATTCCTATAGGAGAGTTTGTTCTCAAAGAAGCCTTTAAGCTTGCAGAGAATTTCTACAACTCAAATGAGTCAATCGTTGTCGCCGTTAATATCTCTGCCGTGCAACTCAAATGGGATTTATTATTTGCCCAGGTCATGCGTTTAAAGCAAATCTTTGAGTTTCCTAATGAGCAGATTGAATTCGAAGTTACTGAAAGCCTTCTAATAACCAATGAAGATGAAGCCATCGAAGTCATCATAGAATTAAAGCGAATGGGCTTTCTCATCACCATTGATGATTTTGGTACTGGATATGCCTCACTTAGTTATTTAAAACGCTTCCCCTTTGAAAGAATCAAGATAGACCGAAACTTTATTAAAGATTATCCCCAGACTGATGATGGCAGTATTGCAAAGCTTATCATTAACCTAGCCAAAAATATGAATATCGAAATCGTTGCAGAAGGCGTTGAAACCATAGAACAATTAGATTTCCTAAAACAACATGATTGTAATATAGTTCAAGGCTTCTTCTACGCCAAGCCTTTACCCAAAGATGACTTACTCGCGTATATTCATGATATGAATCATCCAAATTCATAATATAGGTAGCAAAAAGGAGTTGAACGGAAACGTTCAACTCCTTTTTGGAAAATATAAGTGTCTTCTTAAATAAGGTCCTCTTATTTATCTTTATACTATAATGCCAATGGTCATAATGACTAAATGTAACTAACATCTTAATATTTAAGTGGTTTTACCATCAATCAATTCAACATTAACAATTGTATTATCAATACTCATTCCATCTTTCGCTTCAATCAATTGAATAATTGTGGCACCTAGAGCCTTTCCAATCCTATCTATCGGTTGCATTATGGTTGTGATTTTTGGCTTCTGAAGCATTCGTGTAAAACTATGATGGTCATAACCTACTATTTTCATCTGCTCAGGTACATGAATTCCCACTTCTTTTAAGGCTATATAAAGCGCGTAAGCAGCTGTGTCATTACAAAATATACCATCATATTGATTAATATTTTTCACAATGCTTTCTTTAAGTGAAATAAAAAGCTTGTCAAAGTCTAATACATCATAATTAGATTCAAATATCTCGCACTGAATTTTTCGGTCCCAGCAAATCGATCGAAAACCATCCCATCGTCTATTGGTTAATAGGTTAATATCTAAAGGTCCTGATAGATATAAGAGCTTTTTACAACCTTTTTGGATCAAATGACTTGCTGCTAATTGACCACCTATGAAATTGTCAGATCCAACATATGGAATATCATTGGAGATAATTCGATCAAATGTTACAATAGGGAATTTTAGCTTTTTGTATTCACTGGTTTCCAACGTATGGCTACACATGATAATGCCATCAACACGATTCTGTCTTAACATGGATATATATTGTTGCTCTTTACCAGGGTTGTCTAGTGAGTTACAAATCAGTATTTTATAATCAAACTGAGCCAAATATGCCTCTATATATTTTATAAGCTCCGAGAAAAAAGGATGACTTGAGTCCGGCACAATAACACCAACGAGATAAGATTGGCTTCTTTGCAAGGAACGAGCAACCAAGTTCGGTTCATATTTCAATTCTTTAATTGCTTCTTCAACTTTTCGACGTGTTTCCTTCCCAATATATCCTGTATTGTTAATTACTCTCGAAACAGTAGAAATGGAAACACCCACTTTTGAAGCGACATCTTTTATACTAGACATATTTTTCTTCCTTTATGTAATAATTTGAACTCTTCATCATGTTGTATCACCTTTAATGAGCTTGATATCTACAATATCATCATCTATAGCACTATCTCTGTTTTCTATCAAACTAATCAGCTTGTTGGTTAATAATTTACTTATACTTTTTATAGGTTGAGCTATCGTTGTTAGCTTTGGTTCTCTAAGCATACGAATAAAGCTGTCATTATCAAATCCAATAATTTTAAGTTCTTCAGGAACTTTGATTCCTATACTGGTCACAGAAGTATACAAAGCATATGCCAAAAGATCACTACTACAAAAAACCCCATCGAATTCTTTTATAATTGGAAGAATGCTTTCTTGAATAAACATCAACGTTTTATCAAAAATTAAGTTATGATGGCCACTTTCTATAACCTTAAAGTGAATATCATTACTTTTACAAACTTCTATGAACCCTTCTGTTCGCTTGTTCGGTAATACATCGATGTCCATAGAACCACATATATGTAACAAACACTTACATCCTTGGCCAATCAAATGCTCTGTTGCCACTACGCCGCCCTGATGATTATTAGAAGCAACATAAGGAATCTGATTAGATATGACCCGGTCAAATGATATTACCGGTAAATTAATCTTAGTATATGCTTCTATATCAATAGAATGGCTACACATTATAATGCCATCCACTTGGTTTTGCTTTAACATATTTATATAGCTTTCTTCTTTTTTGGGTTGATTATTAGAATTACATAAGAGTATTTTATAGTTTTTTTCATTTGCAAACAACTCGATATATTTAGTCAACTCAGAAAAAAAAGCATTATTGGAATCAAGAACGATGAGTCCAATAATATACGATTGACTCTTTTGTAGAGACCTTGCAATTTGATTGGGATAATAATCCAATTGCTCCATTGCCTCTTCTACTTTTCGACGGACTTCCTCCGAAATATATCCCCGTCTATTTAGTACACGAGATACTGTGGTCACAGATACATTAGCAAGTAATGCAACATCTTTTATTGTTGACATAGAATCACCTTTAGTTTTATATAGTAAGTTTATTATGGTCATTCTCTCAAATTTTGTCAAGCTAAATACGCAATCCATCAAGAAGCTCCATCTGTTAATGGAACCACTTTCTTTATAGAAAAAATATAACTCACCCTCTCAAAATAACGGTCTATGTGCATGATATGATTTCACTATTGTTATATACTTAAATCCCATTTGCTTATAGATAGCATTTTTGCTTTGCCTTTCGCCAAAAAAAGGATGCTTTTTGAGGTTTCTTTCGGAAAAATTCTTGTCGTCATCACTTTTTCGCCCTCACCAATAAAAATTTCTATGGAAGATTTATCAATAAAAATATGCAGCTTCATCTTATTATCATTCAATTCATATTCAGCACTACGGATACCTTTTACGCCCTCACCCGAACGATTTCGGTCTAAACTAATTAAGCCCTTGGTTATGTCATAACTAAGAACAGTTTCCTCATTTTCTACCTCATTGACTCTCATTTTAATAGCAAATAATGAAGCGTCTTTAAGGTCTAATTCAAGTTCCAACTCAATACAATCCCCATCTACCTTCGGTAAAGATAATTCTCCCTTAATAATTATGTCTTTATATATAACCTCATTTTTACGAAGTATTCCCAGCTCAGGTATAGGAAGAATCTTAAGTCTACCGTCTTTTAATTCTAATAAACGCGGAATGGTCATGGCACCAGCCCAACCAAATTTTTTTGTGGGCATTTCACTCTCCCACATGTTCATCCATCCAATTAATATTCTTCGTCCATATTTGTCATATACCGTCTGAGGCGCATAAAAATCAAACCCATAGTCCAGCAAATTGAACGCATTGTAATTTTTCAATCTCCCCTCATCATAATCAAAATCTCCTATAAAAAAACCGGATTGATGATGATTATGATAATACACATCCTCAGGACTTATACCTTGAGGTGATACAATTAAAATGTGTTTTCCATTTAATTCAAATAAATCAGGACATTCCCACATTGTTCCTTGGTTATTACCGGCTTTGGCTACCGTTGTCACAAATACCCATTCCGTTAAATTATTGGACTTGAATAATACGGCCTGACCTTTTGTTTGATCTTTTGTCGTCGAACCAATAATTGCATAGTAGGTATTCTCATATTTCCAGATTTTGGGATCTCTAAAATGTCCTTGATGAAAGTCCCCCTCAGGCAGACCTTTTATAACCGGATTTTCATCAATCTTTTCAAACACAACACCATCGTTACTTATTGCAATCGCTTGGGTTTCTATCAGATCCTCATCAGAATTGGGTCCTGTTATTACATGTCCTGTATACATCAACAATAGCTTCTTATCGATTTCAATTGCACTTCCCGAAAAACAACCATCAGCATCATAGGACTCAGATGGGGCAAGTGCAATGGGCATGTGCTCCCAGTGTACTAAGTCTTTGCTTTTAACATGTGCCCAATGCATGAGTCCCCAAATATGATCATAAGGGTAATGTTGATAGAATAAATGATACTCATCATTGAAATAAGAAAATCCTGTAGGATCATTCATCCAGTTTGCCGGAGGACTGACATGATACCGAAGGTACCAAGGGTGTTGCTTTACCTGATCCTTTATCTTATCAACAGACTTTTGACCATTATGTATATCGTTTATATGTCGCATTCTAGCAAATTTTTTTGTATTCATAACTATTATCCTTTAACGGATCCTCCAAGCATTCCTTTAACAAAATATTTTTGCATTAGGAAAAAAATTGTAAGTGGCAAAAGCATAGAAATAATTGAACCTGAAGTTAATAAGTGCCAGTTCTCACCACGAGCACCTATCATAGTAGCTAACCTCATAGGTAAAACTTCGTTGTCACCCATGCCTCCTAAAAAGATTAAATTAATTAAATAATCATTCCACACCCAGTTAAATTGAAAAATTCCAATTGATAATGCCGCAGGTATAGACAGAGGTACCACTAATCTCATAAATATCATAAAATGTGTTGCACCATCCAAAAATGCAGACTCAAAAATTGATTTTGGTAGTTGACGCACATGGTTATACATAAAGAATGTCAATAAAGGCAGACCAAAAGCAGCATGTGCCAACCATACAGATAGATAGGTACCTGCTATACCAAGGGACACAAAATCACGATAAACCGGTACCATGGCCACTTGAGTCGGAAAAACAAGTAAAATGACAATGATACTAAAAACAATCTTCTTACCCTTAAACTTTGTCCATGCTAATCCATAGGCTGTAAAAGTCGCCAACACAAGGGGTATAATTGTTCCAGGCACCGTTACTGCTAGTGAATTTACAAACGCTTTACCCAGACCACTACCTTGAACTTTTCTCTCATTACCCTCACCGTCAGTTATTGTAACACTTCTCCCTGCAATGACCTGTTCATAATTATCCAAAGTATAGTTTTTGTGTATTGACCACTCTTTTTCTTGAATACCAACTTGTCTTTTATTTCTGTTTTCCCATGTCAGCAGTCTATCACCCTCTATTTTCACACCATTTCTTAATTGAGCGTCTTGATATACCCTTCCGTCAATAACGATATCTTCTTTTAATGATAAGTCTTCCGGTAATTGTATGACTTCATTAGTGACGTAAGCCTTATGAGGTAAAGAATTCCACCAAGGTACATTCGTAATATCATCTGCTGATTTAAAAGAGGATATGAGTAAACCTAAAGAAGGAATGAACCAAATAAAGCATATTAGCCCTAATACTATATTAACAATAAGCTTACCTTTATTTTTACTGGTCATTAGTATTCCTCCTCTTTGCCTTGGTTAATATTCATTATAATAACCGGTATAATGGCGACCAGCAACAACATGGCAATAGCTGATCCTGTTCCAGAATTATTGAATGTAAAATACTCTTTGTAGAACTTTGTAGCAATAACATCGGTACCATATTGACCACCTGTCATAACCCATACCGCATCAAAGACTCTCATACTAAATATTGTAATTGATGTTGTTACTGCAAGGATTGTTTTCTTAATATAGGGAATAATAATTGCAAAAAAGATTTTAATCTCACTTGCACCATCAACTCTTGCTGCTTCAATGCTTTCATCCGGTACATTTTTTATGGCTGCTGAAAACATGACCATTGCAAATCCGGTCATCATCCATACTAGAATCGCCATAAGAAAATAATTGTTCCAAGGTTGCATCATCGTTAACCACGCTTTGGGTTCTCCGCCCATTGCTGTGTTGATTGCATTTAGCAAACCAATTTGTGTATCACTCGTCGGACTATACGCATAAATAAACTTCCAAATCACACTTGCCGCCACAAAAGATACTGCAATTGGCATAAATATAAAAATCTTTGCAATTTTTTCATAACTGCTTCGATCTGCAAGTATTGCAATAAGCAAACCAAGACTTACACAGGATAATGTACCGACGATAACCCATATCACTGTATTTTGTAATGCCAAAACCATCGTTCGTTCCGTAAATACATATTTGTAATTTTCTAGACCAACAAATGTTTCTCCTAGTTTATCTAAAAAACTTAAGCGAAATGTTCTTAAAGCCGGTAAAAGTAACAACCATATTAACAACGTAATGGCTGGACCGATAAATATAAGGTGCTGCAAACGTTGACTCCACTCATAAGGATACAAAGATACACAAAAGTTTAATGAATGATGTAATGAGTACACACCAACAACACCCCAGATTATGGCCACTATGGCTAATAAAAGTGGCTGCAGGCTACCAGACACAATAAATTTGAGTATTGATACGTGTACAAAAAAATTCAATGCTAATATGAGTATTGAAGAAATCACCGCAACTAACCATCTTAGTACACCCTTATCGGGGAATAAACCAATCAGTTTCTTATCTGTACCACTTGCAGATTTCATTACTATAAACCTCCAGAGATTTATTTATTAAAGGAGTGGGATATATACCCCACCCCTTTATATAACTTGTAATGGCCCTTATTTATTAAAACCACTTTGTATTTCTTTAAGTGCTTCATCTGTGTTTGTTGCACCTGCCACCCAATCCACCATACCTGTCCAGAAAGAGCCTGTTCCAACTTCAGCAGGCATAAGGTCAGATCCATCGAACCGAACAGCATCTGCAGTAAGTATAGCTTCCGCAATTTTCCGATTCATATCACTATTATACCACGTTAAATCAGAATCTTGATGTGGAGAAATCGCAGCACCATTCTCAATTAGAATTCTTAATGATTCTCCTGTAGTTAAGAACTCAAGGACCGCTCTTACCTCTGGTCTATCCTGGCCTTCAACCAATGACATTGTATCGCCACCAACGAGTAACGGTTGGCCGTATGCCTCATCTATTGAAGGTGTTATAAAGAAGTCATAATCTCCAGGCTCTACTTCATCCGGGAAAAAGTCTTGAATAAAACTGCCTTGCTTAATCATTAAGGCTTTCGCAGGTTCTGTAAACATGAGTTTGGGCGCATCACCAAAGTTCGTATTGACAATTCCCACTCTACCACCGTATACATAGTCTTCATTAAACCAAATTTTTTCCATATAATCAAAAGCTTTTTTAACTTCTGGTGAAGCAAACTCTAAATCACCACTGACCCAACGGTCATAGTCTTCTAGGGAAACTACACGTAACATAAAGTCTTCAATCCAATCCGTAGCCGGCCACCCCGTTGCAGCGCCACTTTCAAGACCTAGCGTCCAAGGATAATAACCATCTTCAACCATCTGATCGCTTAGCGCAATCAATTCATCCCAAGTCGTAGGAATTTCATAACCATTCTCCTCAAACTCCGCTACCGGATACCAAACAAAACTTTTAGCATTTACATTTTGCCAAATACCGGCATTAATAACACCATTTGGTCCTTCCATCATTGTCATATCCAGCCAACTGGACCCATATTGTTGTTCCAAATAATCTCTTGAAAAAACTTCCTCAATGTTTGCAATGCGTCCTCTACCAACTTGTTCTCTCAGTGCTCCAGGTTGAGGAAAGCTAACAATATCAGGTGCATTACCGCCATCAAATCTAATCCCAAATGTTGTAGGCACATCTTCTGATTGTTCATACACGACGTTCATTTGTGTCTTTTCATTGAACTCCCTTAATGTATCTTCGAAAAGAAGCTGAAGGTTGTCCCCAAAGGCGCCCATGATTGTAACAGTTTGTCCGGAAAACTCGCCTGCATATGCTCTTTCCAAATGCGTTCCTTCGCTGGTTACTTCTCCATTTCCTTCCACTACCTGTTCATCTGTCGGTGGTGCCACTTCGCTTATTTTATCCCCAGCACAACCTGATAAAACCGTTACCATCAATAAAATTATGGTTACAAATAATGAACTCATTTTCTTCATAAATTCCATCCCCTTTGATAAGTTTATTGTTTGTTACAATCCTCATTCTACATTACGTATAATGGTATGTCAATCGTTTTCATATAAATATTTTATATTTCATAAGAATATTGATTTTCTTTTTATTTATTTTCATATTTTGGCTCAATTCACTAGTATTTAAGTGCTAAAGTGCTAATATTTGGCATTTTTTCTATTTTTATTACTATAATATCTTATAAAATATATGAAAACGTTCTCTTTTAATAATCATATATAGAATTGCAAAAATATTGTCTCATTAAAAAAAGACAAGCACTCAAGCGCTTGTCTTTTTCTCTTAATCTAAGTTATACAATCCGATTTTTATAGTAGGTTGTTATGAGACAACTCCAAGTTGTTGCGAACATTATATTGAATCTTCACTGTCTGTGCTTTCCTCATCCACTTCAATTGTTTGGGCATCTTCATCCCATACAACCTTAAGTCCTAAGTTCTCCGCAATAAATCGTAATGGTACCATGGTTCTATTGTTCATTACACCTGCTGGTACATCAATGGTTGCTTCTACGCCATTGACATAAGTTATATTGTTTAATAAGTCAAACACGATTGTCTGATCATCTTTTACGATTGTTACAAGCTTTTCTTCACTGTTCCATGTTACGGCAGCACCCATTGCTTCAGTTATAGCTCTAACAGGGATGAGTGTTCTGCCTTCTTTAATAACCGGAGGTGTATCAAACTTGACATCGCGATTCTTAAAAAATACATTCTCAACCGGAATCGTTCTCATGTTTTTTAGATTATTAAAGCTTTTATATACTTCTTGTAACTGGCTCAGTTCTTCTTCTGAATATCGACTCTTTGCAATCTGCTTCATAAGCGCCAGCTTATTTCTCATATCCATTTTGTAAGTATCTTTTTCAAGTTTCAATGCTTCAAGTTCAGCACTTAGACTTTCTATTAATGCAGTGTCACCAGCTTTCTTGGCAGTTTCGATCTCTGCTTCTAAAGCCTCAAGTTGTTCTTCGAGATTATCCTTAAGTTCTTCAAGTTGGTCCTTCTCTTGTTCAAGGAGCTGCTTTTCAAGCTTCCAGGCATTTCTCATTTCATTATTCTTACCTTTACCCCTATTACCATCTTCTGATACTTCTTCTTCAACTTCACTGCCCGGTGTCGTCAAATCTGTATCTTCTGCATAGGATACCGCTGAAAATCCGAATGTCAGTACAAAAATCATAAGCATTGCTAATAGTTTATTGAATTTTTTCATTTTTAATGCCTCCTTATGAACTTGATTGATTTCGTCCACCAAAGCACAAAAAAACTCTGGTTGGATTGCCAAACAGAGCTAATACATGATTCCTGTATTTTCAGTATTTGGTAACCCGGCTACCTTGGTCATTATTACCTTAAGGCCCGTGGCTTTGCGTCCCCAAATTTCCTTGGGTTTGCCTTTATCGCTTACTTAATCTTGTTGAGTTATTATGTAAATTATAGTCGTAAATACCCGTTTTGTCAATGGTTCACAGTATGCATAAGCTTTAAAAGTATTCTTAGACTGGTCATATTGGTGAATACCGTGTATCATATACATATGCATGCCTCTTATCTAATTGGTTGGATGTAATTGTTTGTCTAGGAGCGCGGTTATTATGAATGATGTGAACAGTACAATGATTTTTATATACTTTATTTATGGCCTGGTTTTTTTCACTTTAGGTATAAGTGCATTAATGCACATCAATAGAAAACATAAAGCATTCCCCCTCGTGAGTTCCATACAGTATTTAGGGCTATTTGGTTTACTGCATGGCGTTGTAGAGTGGTTGATCATGTTTTCATTCACAACTCTATTTAGTAATCGTTTTGTCTTTTTCAGGGAATTGATTTGGATACTTAACGGCTTCTCTTTTATCTTTCTCATGTTTTTTGCATTAAAACTTATGAACCATTATGTTTTCAAAACAGATTTAAGGGTACTATTCATCTATACATCGGTTATCAGTTTAGGTATCTATGTCTCGACCTTTTTTATTGGGGATAGGAATATGATGATTCGATACTTGATAGGCTTTCCAAGTGCTTTTATGACCGGAGTAGCTTTGATTTTGACAACCCGTGATCGTTATTACAGTAAAATGAAATGGATCCGCTATCAACTTAATATTATGGCAGCTGCTTTTGTCCTTTATGGATTAACTCAACTCATGGATCAATCTGTTTTTCTAAATCTTTTTGGAATGAGATTGGAAGTCTCAAGAACTTTGCTTGCAATCCTAATAACATTGCTCTTTGTCAGTGTTATTCGCCTCTTTAAACTAGAGAATGATAAACGTTTGAACTATCTTATAGCAAGACAAAATGTCGGTAAAGAACGAAAGCGGTTGGCAAGAGAAATGCACGATGTCATCTTACAGGATCTTTTTTCCGTTGGGATACAAATTGAGAACTTGCAAGATGATTATTCCGTTGATACGGAACTAAGTCAAAAGCTTAGTGCATCAAAAATTCAATTAAATAAAGTCATGGAACGCATACGTGACTTCCTAATTACATCTTCTTTTGAGAAAAATGATGTAGATGATCTCTATGTACGTCTCCAAACCATGTTAATGAATTTTAAGACACCTGATGGCATGGCAATAAAACTAAGTCAAAATAATGATCAGATTAATTATGGGTTCATTAGCACAAATAAGCTTAATCAATTGTATTATGTGGTTAGAGAGTCCGTAATTAATGCCAATAAACATTCTAAAGGTACCCTTATCCAAATTGGTATTAACTCAACCATCAACGGACTCAGCCTGACAGTCTTTGATGATGGTAAAGGATTTGACACCTCGAAACCTAATGCACTTCAAGGCATGGGACTTAAGTCCATGCTGGAAAGAATTAATATGATTTCAGGAGAACTAAATATCAAAAGTGATATAAATGGGACACGAATATCGATTATGGTCCCATGGGAGGTATAGTTGGAAAATAAAATTAACATCATGATTGTAGATGACCATGCAGTGGTAAGATTGGGACTCGCATCCCTCTTAGAAAAGAATGATGCCTATAATGTGTGTTGCGATGCAGAAACGAGCGCTGAAACTTTCAAAAAAATCGCAACATCTGCTCCCGACTTAATTCTTTTGGATTACAAGTTGTCGGATGGAGACGGCGTCACTATGTGCTATCAAATTAAAAATAAATACCCAGGTATCAAAATCATTATAGTTTCGGCCTTCTGTGATGATTATATAGTAAAAGAAGCTTTGCAGGCCGGTGCGGATGGCTATCTTATGAAGACAATAGACAGAAAGATGATTCTCTCCTCCATTGAACGTGTCCTGTCCGGCGAAAAAAGTTTTGACCCTTCTTTGATTCACAACTTGGTTAACCCTTCGCTGGATAAGGAACTCCATATAGAATTGACCCTACAGGAAATTGAAATCATAAGTCGGATTGCTCAGGGCCTTACTAATAGAGAAATTGGAAAAGAAATGTTTATCGCCGAAAAAACTGTTAGGAACTATATCAGCCGAATCTTCGAAAAAATCGGGGTAAACAATCGTACTGAAGCAGCGTTATTTTGGATAAATCGGAATAAATAAAGGACAAATGTCCCGAGTATAAAAGGGACATTTGACAATTGTTCTCAACCTTCAAATATTATATGATAAATTTATCACAAAGTGTTGTGGTAAAAAATATTTTGGAGGTAGTTATGAAAAGAATGTTAGCAATCTTATTGCTTGTGGTATTGGTACTTACTTCAGTCGGATGCAGTTCAACAGATTATTCAGGTGAATATATCGGTTATTCATGGAAGGATGAATCTAAAGGCGTCACTTACGAAGAAGCAACAGAAAAAATCGAAACAAAAATGACTTTAGATAAAAAAGGCATCATCACTGACTTTGAAATGGATTTCCTAGTATTTAAAAATGACCAATGGATTAAGAGAAATGATCCGGCAGCAACGGTTACATTTGATACAAGCATTGAGCCCACGCCTGCTATCATAGGCTCAGATTCCGTTGAAAGCGGAGAATCTATGTTTGAAATTAAGACAAATGACAGAATGTCGTTGTTTGTAGTAGGTGTTGACAATGATGGTACCGTTGCTTACGGCATCGTGGATCCTATTACGCGATATTTATTTGAAGCAAAATTCGAGGCCGATTATGATTACACTACAAAATTAGGGCAATTGACCATTAACAACGGATTGGTTCCCACCGTGTTAACATCAGGTTCTGGATTGATTAAACTTAAGGCATTTGAGGAACTTGAGGGTCTCTCATTACTCGATTTCAGTATTTACTCCCATGTCATCAACTTACGTGGCGTTTATAAAGATATCACCAATGATACAACTGTGGAAGAGTTATTAACACTTTCGGGCGTTTCTTTTGAAAATGGTAAACCACAACCACTCGAGGGCACTCATGGGTTCCATTCAATCGGAGGGTGGAATGGCAATTACAAGAATATTGCTAAAACGATGATCGGTAAAAACGCCTCTGAGTTGACAGGATTAACCGACTTTGAAGGAAAGAACTATGAAGGTGACGAATACAAGTTAGGTATCGATGAAAACAATTTCTTTGGAATCTATGGGGACTCGGTAACCGGTGCTACTAAGACAATTCAAAAGTCATATGAAACTGTTGCAGGTGCCACAATCCGAATTTCAAGAGAAAACACTTCTTTCCAAAGAGCACTCGTTGAAGCAGGCATCATAACCGAAGAAGAAGTTATCAAAGGAAGATTCTAGCATTTCGTTTTTAGAATTAGCACAAATATGGGGGCAGTCGGATAATATCCGATTTTGCCCCTTTTTCATAGAAATATGTAGAACCCATAAAATATAGGCTTATGGAAGCTAACTATTTTTGTGGGTTC
>PGZS01000223.1 GCA_002841435.1 Firmicutes bacterium HGW-Firmicutes-3
GGACCGTTATCAGATGTTTAAATTTTCCAAAATTGCCTCATCTGATATTATTCTCAACACCATTATGGATCCGGTTCTTCTTTTGGACGATCGTTTTGAGATTCTGAAGGTAAATCATGCCACCACGATGATCCTCGGCTACCCTGAAAACCGGCTGATTGGAAATACCATTCACCTTCTTTTTAGGGACATCGAAAAAATCGAGCACCTGTTAAAACTGATCACCGTCAATAAAAAACTGAAAAACTATGAAATTGATTTGCTGAGCTCATCCGGTTTTATGATCAATACCGCTTTATCGGCATCCATTTTAGAAGATCGTGACCGCGGCTTTAATGGTATTGTCCTTACTTTTCATGACATCACCATGCGAAAAAAAACTGCTGATGCCCTATTTAGAAGTAAAGAAAAATATCGTACCAAGGCTGATGAACTGTTTATAATGGCAAACTATGACGTCTTGACCCAATTACCAAACCGGCGATTTTTTTTCAACAAACTTGAAGAATTTCGTACCCGCTACCACAATAGCCATGAAGATTTTGCGGTGATTTTTATAGACTTGAACGATTTTAAATCTGTCAATGATGACTTTGGCCATGATGTCGGAGATCTGGTTCTGATTGAAGCTGCCAAACGGCTGGAAAAATTAAAAACCGGCGACGAATTCTTATCCCGCATTGGCGGCGATGAATTTACCCTGATTATTCCCGGGATAAAATCAGAAGCTGAGGTTAAAAGCCGAGTCCTGGCAATCAAGACTTCCTTTAATCAGCTGTTAAATCTGGATGAACTGAGTCCCCAGCTCTCAATATCTGCCGGTTATGCTTTATTCAGCACTGCCGAGGATAATATCGACACCCTTGTCCATAAGGCCGATCTGAAGATGTATGAAGATAAACATCGTTCAAATAAATCAAATAACTTGTTTTAATTTTTCATATAACACAATTTTTTCGATGAAAATGTAAAAAGGCCGCTTCAAAATTGAAGCGACCCTTTTTTACTATTCTGATTAACCGGCATAATAATTCAACTTATCCAGCAAAACGCTTTTTGACTGGAGTCCGACGATGGTTTCCACCACTTCACCATTTTTGAAAATTTTCATGGTTGGCACACTCATCACCCGGTATTGCTGGGCCAGACTCTGAGTCTGGTCGATATCGACCTTATAAATACTTGCTTTGTCCTTTAACTGCTCGGCCACTTCTTCCAAAACGGGCGCCAATGCTTTACATGGTCCGCACCAGGTGGCAAAAAAATCTACCAGGACAACGCCTTTTCCTTTTAACACCAGATTGTCAAATTCAGTTTGATCGATTATCTTTGCCATTTTTTTATCTCCTTCGTTTCTTAATTTTTTCTATTTTTTCGCCATCGGCGTATTTATTTTATCAGCAATTGCTTCCAGTTCTGCCAGACTCTTCTTATTATCCAGTGCCGGTAGCTCATCGGTATGGGAAAATTGGACAAAGCCAATTTCATCACAGCTCAGGGTTTTCTTATACCATTCCAGGGTATTATCGACAGCCTGGAATTGACGCGGATAATAAGGCGCCCCACCGACACCAATGATCAGAATTTTTTTCTTTTTGATGGCGGTCTTATCCTTAAGATTATAAATCATTTGGGTCCGGTCAATCAGAGCCTTTATTTTTGACGGAAATGCGCTGAAATAAACAGGACTGGCCACGATCAGTAAGTCACAGGTTTCCATTTTCTGATAAATTTCGGTCATATCATCTTCAATGACACATTCACCCTGATGCGGAATACAATGATCACAGGCAATACAAGCCTGAACATCTATCTTATTGACATTATATTCAAATAATTCATGTTCAACTTTAATTTTGCTGATAAAATGGTCGAGTGCCTTCTGTGTATTCTGACCATTCCGATGACTTCCCACAATTGCTACAATTTCCATTGGTTTTCCTTTCCTGGTAGATCCTTAAGTTATTTAGGAGTATTATACCCGATTTATTGTTGCATTAACAATACCTAATCGAATAGAGATAAATCTTATTATTTGCTACGAAAATTTATTTCAAAAAAGAAAAAAACCGAAGCCGTGTGAAAAGCGTTCGGTTTTTTCTAAAAACTTTGAAAGAGGGTAACTTGTTATGGCTAAATAATACCCTACTTCCCTTAAGTTTTCCTTAAGGCTATTATATTTTGACCTGTTTTTTTAAAATCTCGTGGAATTTCCCCGAACATTGGATCTTTGCAGAGCAAATTTTTCCCTGTTCTTCATATTGAATCATATATTTTCGTTTTCCATCCATATTTGTCAGGGTGTAGTTGCGCATTTGCCCTTCGACTTTTTTTGCTTCTTCAATCGGAATAATTTTTTTGATTTGATCAAGTTTTACTTCCAGGACCGTTTTCTTCCAAAAAAATATTTTTCGATCAATAATTAACCGGTCATGGGTGATGACCATTTCATAAACAGTTGTAATATAACGAAGTGAAATCAAAAATCCCCCCATCATAATAACCAGACTGATCACACCAACAATTGTTTTTAACCGATAATCTTCCAGGGTATTGGCAAACTGATTATAAAGAAGTGTATATCCCACAACCACCACCATTAAGATGCCCAGGGTGGTGATGCTGATTTGTTTGCTTTCAAGGGTTTCTCGTGCTTTTACTGCCATATGTCCTCCATGTTTTTGTAGTCATTTTCATTATAACC
>PGZS01000023.1 GCA_002841435.1 Firmicutes bacterium HGW-Firmicutes-3
GGAAAAACATAGTGATGAGTTCCGTGGAGATTTGTTAGGTAATCATAGAGCATTTTTTGATGCCATGACACATAATATGTCTAGATTTCAAGAACAGTCACTTCAAGTGGCGATGAACGAGCTCTCTAATCATGATCATAGTCGATTTTTGACAAGAACAAACCATAAAGTGGGCAGAACCCATACCCATGGACCTGAATCGGCTTCAGAAGGTATTAACATAGGTATTATGAAGGAAGCGGTTGTTATTCAAATGACATGGCCGGGGGCACCTACCATATATTATGGGGATGAGGCAGGACTTTGCGGTTGGACAGATCCGGATAATCGAAGAGCCTATCCCTGGGGCAGGGAAGACAAAGAGCTTCTTAATCTCCATAAATGTTTGATCAGTATGAGAAAATCTTGTTCGGCCCTTAAAACAGGATCTATTAAGTTCCTACATGGTGAATATATGGTCATTAGCTATGGCCGATTTGATGAACAAGATAAGATTGTGGTGATTTGCAATAATGGAAATGAAGAGAGGGTCGTTAGGATTCCGGTGTGGGAAATTGGCATCAGAAATATGGATATATGCCAACAAACGTTAGAAACCACCAAAGATGATTTCTTTACGAATGAAGTCAATTATTCAGTTATTAAAGGTCAAATAGAGGTAAAACTACTACCCCATAGCGCTAAGATTATCAAACGAAAAAAAATGGAAAACCAATAGTTAGAAAATGAATATCATAACCTCAAGTCAATGAAGGATTTATAAAACGTTGACTTGGGGTTTTTGTGTTTGCAGAAGTTCAACTATTAACTTTACATCTTAAGCATTCATTGACTGATTTTTTTTATAATGGTAAGATGAGTATAAGATATGTAAAATTATGGTAAATGTTAAAATGTAATGAGGAGTACTTATGAAGACTTATCTGGAACTGTTTCTGGCTTTTCTAAAAATTGGCGCCTTCACTTTTGGTGGTGGCTATGCCATGATTCCTTTGATTGAAAAAGAAGTTGTAATTCATAAAAAATGGGTACATAAGGATGATATTATGAACCTTTTTGCCATAGCACAGTCCATACCCGGGGCTATTGCCATTAATACATCCACCTTAATCGGTTATAAAGTGGCGGGGCGTCGTGGTGCGATTGCAGCTACCTCAGGTGTTATCTTACCGTCTTTTCTCATTATCATTGTGGTTGCTACTTTTTTTGGTAAGATTGCGGATACACCTACAGTTAAAGCAATATTCCTCGGTATTAACGGTGCTGTGGTTGCCTTGATTTTAGTAGCGGCCAAGAGAATGGTACAAAGTGCGGTGGTAGATGGGCTGACGTTGATGATCTTCATTGGGACAGTTCTTATTGTTATTTTTACGAGTATAAGCCCTGTATGGGTTATTATTCTAGGTGGCTTAATAGGCTTTGTTTCATATCAGCAAATCCGAGAGAGGAAAAACACGCCATGATTTACTGGGATTTGTTTGTTACTTTTTTTAAAGTGGGACTATTTAGCTTTGGTGGCGGTTATGCCATGATACCTCTTATATCCAGTGAGATTCAAAGACATGGATGGTTGCTTGAAAGTGAGTTTGTGCAGATTATAGGTATTGCCGAGATGACACCCGGACCTATAGCTATCAATGCGGCCACATTTGTTGGTTATAAGATGGGAGGCGTAGGGGGATCTGCGGTAGCGACACTTGGCGTAGCCCTTCCTTCCTTGTTAATTGTATTATTTATATCCTCATTTTTCTTCAAACATAGTCAAAATATCATCATGAAAAAGGTATTCTATGGCATAAGACCGGTTATTGCAGGTTTGATATTTGCAGCGGCTCTATCCATAGGAAAAAGTGCTTTGTTAATAAAACATACCCCAAGTATGAATCAGATCAACTATAAAACCTTGGTAATTGGCATTGCTGTTCTGATACTAGAGCTGAAAACTAAAATTCATCCCATATTGTTGATTATAGGTTCAGGTATTTTAGGATTTATGACGATATTCTTATAAAGATATATCATAATTATAAATGAACTCAACAACACCCCATGGCCCTAGGAGGTTGTTTTATGAGTAAAATCATATTTTCAGATGATCATATACAATTAGAAGAAGAAGACAAAAAAATATGGATGCGACAAAAGAAAATAGGTATGACCATTATGACATTTAATAATGATGTCGCAACGACTCTACCTAGACTGAGAATTACAAAATTCTCAGCGCTGAGTGCTGCCCTTAGAGATGGATTGACAGGTATGATTGAGGTGGGTGAATGGTTACCCTTGGTGGATATTCGTGTGACGGCCGATGGTTTTTATGCCGAGGCCATTATTTTGATGACCCCTTTAGAATATGAAACTTATGATAAAGAAAAGTTAAAGGGACAAATACTCATGGCTTGTAAAGATGCAAATATCATCTATGGACTGAATATGGCACTAGACTTTAAAAACTTAATGCCTTTAGAAAAAATAAATGTAGCAGAAGGGCGACAACCTATTAATGGAGAAGACGCTAAAATCAGAATGTATACTATTGGTGAAATTGTTCCCAAAATAGTTGAAAAGGGTGGAGTTGATCACTACGAATTGAGTGTCATCAACCGTGTGAACGAGGGTGACTGGCTGGGCGAAAGACTAGAGCCAACTTCAGGAATACCTGGTATGACAGTATCAGGTATTGAGGTTCCCCCTATGGCAGGTCATCAGGAAGCTTTGGTTTTTGACACAAATTCAGTCATAAGTGTGTTTGATGAAGATGAAGGTATCACCACGTTATATGCTAAAAGAAATGGTGCTGTTGTTTATACAGATAACTTGGTTAGTGTACAAAATGCTATTCGCATCGAAGGCGATGTCGGCTTTGCAACAGGCAATGTGGATTTTGATGGTTTCGTTGAGGTCAACCAAACAGTAGATGACAATTTCACGGTCATTGCAACTGAAAACATACAAATTCTTGGCAAAATGGGTATTGGTGCTGTAGCCCTTATTGAAAGTAGAATGGGTGATATATACGTCAAAGGCGGGATTGCAGGAAAGCACAAAGCGATAATTAAAGCCAAAAAGAATATTTATACGAAGTTTGCTTCTGATTGTACCATCATTTGTGAAGGTACAGTACATATAGGATTCTATGCCATGAACTGTGATATTACAGCTAAAGAAGTCATCTTAGAGTCGCCATCAAGTAAAATTATTGGTGGGCAGACCCGGGCATCGGTCAAGGTTGAAGCCAGTGAAATCGGAGGTAGAGCCGGTATACATACGAAGATTATTGTAAGTGGTTTTGACCGGGAAAAAATCACAGAAGACTACAACATGCTTAGTATAGCGGTTGAACTAACCAAAGAAAAACTTGATAAATTCA
Organism: Firmicutes bacterium HGW-Firmicutes-3; assembly: GCA_002841435.1. Lineage (GTDB taxonomy): Bacteria > Bacillota > Clostridia > Lachnospirales > Vallitaleaceae > Petrocella. Next base: position 3,374 of record PGZS01000023.1, read on the forward strand.
GAAAAGCCTACGAAGTCTTTGGTAAAAGAGAAATCAATCAAAAAGATTTCAAAGACTACGAAGAGGCTAGAAATAAATACATGACATATAAAAAAAGGCTAGAGAATCTGTATGAAACACAGAAAAATTATATCAGTTATTTACATACCAAAGGGCTAGGAGAAGTAGTGGCTAAAAAGCTTATTTATCCTAATGTCCTCATCAAACTTTTAGATCAACAGATTCTGGTGAAAGACAAATCCAACCTGCCCGTACGCTATTATTATGAAGACCATGAAATCAAGATTATATAAACCAAGATATATTGACAATAATTATCATTTAGAGGATAATAGTATGTAATAATCCGGAAAGGAATGATGAATATGTCGACATATAAAGACTTAAGAATAAAAAGTATTGTTATCAGTGAAGGTAGTAACAGAACCCCTAATAGAGCTATGCTACGTGCAGTGGGTTTTACAGATGAAGACTTCTTGCGACCTATGATTGGGATAGCCAGTACGTGGAGTGAGGTGACACCCTGCAATATGCACCTAGATCAGCTGGCAATATCAGCTAAAAAAGGTGCAAGGGATGGTGGTGGTGCACCACTTATCTTTAATACAATTACGGTTTCAGACGGTATTGCTATGGGGCATGAAGGCATGCGCTATTCCTTGCCCAGCAGAGAAATTATTGCAGACTCTATAGAAACTGTTATGGGTGCAGAACGTTTTGACGGTATTGTAGCCATTGGTGGATGTGATAAGAATATGCCGGGCTGTATGATAGCCATTGGAAGAATGAATCTACCTGCAGTTTTTGTATATGGCGGTAGCATTCAACCCGGTAGAAATAAAGGTAAAGACATTGACATAGTATCCGCCTTTGAAGCGGTTGGTAGACATAATAATAAGGAAATAGATGATCAGGAATTACATCAGATTGAGTGTAAAGCTTGTCCGGGACCGGGTTCTTGTGGTGGTATGTATACTGCCAATACTATGTCATCAGCCATAGAAGCGATGGGGATGGCTTTACCTGGGAATGCTTCAAATCCGGCTATAGGTAACTCGAAAAACCACGAATGTGAGGAAGCGGGTAAAGCGGTTATTAGGCTGCTTGAACAAGATCTACGACCTAGGGAAATTATGACAAAAAAAGCTTTTGAAAATGCGATTACGGTGGTTATGGCACTTGGTGGTTCTACCAATGCTTTTTTACACCTAATGGCTATGGCCAACGCTGTAGATGTGGATTTGAATTATGACGATTTTGAGAGAATCAGAAGAAAAGTACCCCATTTGGCGGATTTAAAACCTAGTGGAAGATTTGTTATGCAAGACTTAAGCAATGTTGGTGGTGTGCCCGGAGTTATGAAGTTACTCCTTCGCGAGGGATTGCTTCATGGGGACTGTATGACTGTAACAGGTAAAACCCTAGAAGACAATTTGAGAAATCAACCGGATCTAACTCAAGGACAAGAAGTCATAAGAGCTATGGATCAACCGCTGAAAAAAGAAGGGGCACTCTATGTTTTAAGAGGTAATTTGGCTCCGGAGGGTGCGGTATGTAAAATGTCCGGGATGAAGATTAAGAAGATGTGCGGACCGGCGAAGGTGTTTGACTCGGAAGAGGCAGCTATAGAAGCGGTTATGGCGGACACGATTATGGAAGGTGATGTGGTTGTCATACGTTATCAAGGTCCCAAAGGTGGACCGGGTATGCCGGAAATGCTTTCTATAAGTGCCATCATTATTGGGAAAGGTCTTGGCGGCAAAGTTTCCTTACTGACTGATGGTCGCTATTCAGGCGGTAGTCATGGCTTTGTAGTTGGTCATATAGCACCGGAAGCTCAAGTTGGTGGTCCAATAGCTTTAATAAGAAACGGTGACAGTATTATCATAGATTCAACTAAGGGTGAAATAGCCGTAGATCTTACAGAAGAAGAACTAGAAAAGCGGCATAAGGCTTGGGTAGAACCGGCTCTAAGGTATCAAAGAGGCGTTTTGGCAAAATACGCTAAGTTAGTAGGCTCGTCTGCTAAAGGCGCTATAACAGACTAAAGCGATAATTTCAATTAAAAGACATATAAAAAAGCAGTTTTCAAAGAAGCATATCTTTGATTACTGCTTTTTATGAGTACTTTATTTAAATGAAGACTTTTTGGATCAGCATCATATAGACGACAGTTCCGCTTATGATACTCAGTAAATTATTACGTTTCCATAGATGCAAAACACCTGTTGTAAGGATGGCGATAAAAACTGGAAGACTATGGATATAATCCATAGGATTAATGTCTTTAAGACTATATATAATCAACATACTCATAACAGCAGGTGGCAGATATTTTCCAAGATAAGTAACCCATAAAGGAGTTTTCTGATGTTTTCCAAACAATATAAATGGTGATATACGTATAAGATAAGTTACCAGTGCCATAACAAGAATCAGAATAAAGGTCATAGATGCACCTCCTTAGATTCGATAAGTGATTTGCTACCCATCAAGCCTATTAAGATCATCACCATAGCGGGCAAAATCATGTTTTTTGGACCAAAGGCCATGACGGCGATAAGGGATGATCCAAGACCAATCAATGAGGGTCGGTGATCCTTGTACCCCAGCCATTGTTCGATAAAAATGACGACAAACAAAGCAGTCATTGCAAACTCAATACCGGTTGTATCAAAAACAAGCCAAGAACCGATGAGATAGCCAATTAGGGTACCGGTAATCCAATAAAGCTGGTTGAGAAAAGAGACAGCAAAAAATAAGTTTTCTTGGTCCACATCTTCTTTTAGCGCAATAGCACAAAGTAAGGAGTAAGTCTCATCTGTAAGTGCAAAAATCATATAATGTTTTTTAAAGCCAAAGGTCTTAAAAAGATCTATAAAAGAAAGACCATAAAATAAATGACGGATATTAACAAATAATGTAATAATCGCCACCTGTAATATACTGACTGGATTAACCAAAAGCTGTATGGCCAAAAATTGCATAGCGCCTGCATACACAAGAACACTCATGAGAAGCGCCACCCAAAGATCTAGGTCCGACTTGACAACCAGAAGACCAAAAGCAATGCCCACAGAGATATAGCCAAGGAGAACAGGTATGGTCAACGGAAATGCAGATCTAAAAATACGTTTCATAAATACCCCCCCTAGAATGAATCCTCTCAAGATTACCATGTACATACATATTATTCAATAGAAAATCTATCTAAAAATCATCATCAACTTAGTTCTTCAATCTACAAAAAAGCGCTAAAGTCGATGATTCCCACCGACTTCAACGCGAATCTATAAAGCTACAATCAATAAAAGCTAAAGTTAGCCAACATCGACCATGAAGTTCCTGGAATCAGTGTGTATGAACGGAGTAAGACAGCAGGAAGCTGTCCGCCGACTTTTGGTGCAGGACGCACCAACTGGAGGCCGTAGTCATACATACTGTGGAAGGGTTTTCATGGGACAACCTTAGTATAAACTCCTTTTACTCCACACTCTCCAAAACACCAAGTACAGTCTTTTCAATCAACTCAATATTAGTAGCGGCACTCTCATCCGTATCACCTTTGGTATAAATATAGATTTTAATCTTTGGCTCAGTACCTGAAGGTCTTACAGCATACCAACTGCCGTCATCCAACATATACTTTAATACATTAGAGCTTGGAATATCCTTATAACCACCTAAGTAATCAATGGCTTCAACAGTCTTAAAAGCACCGATTGTCTGAGGATAATGGGCTCTATAATGAGTCATCATTCGACTAATTCGACTTTGTCCTTCAACGCCGTCAAGTACTAAAGAGATTTGCTTTTCTTTATAATAGCCATAGGTTTTATAGATATCCTGAAGCACATCCAACAGGGTTTTATCTTTGGATTTATAATAACCGGCTGCTTCACACAGCAACATAGTTGCGCTGACACCATCTTTATCACGGACACTTGTGCCAACTGCATAACCGATACTTTCTTCATAACCTAAAATATACTGGTATCCGTTATTAGTTAGCTCCGGTATACGACCGCATATATTTTTAAAACCGGTTAAAGACTCAAATGTTGTGAAGCCATAATCAGCAGCGATTACTTTACCAAGATCGCCTGTAACGATAGACTTGACAATGGCCGGCTTATTAGGCAATATACCTTTTTCTGCCATACTTTCTGCAATATATTGAACAAGAATGGCACCGGTTTGGTTACCGTTAAAGGGTATATAATTGCCATCCTGATTAAGCACTTCAATAGCAAGACGGTCTGCATCAGGATCGGTTGCAATAAGAAGCTCAGCACCAATAGAGAAGCCTAATTTTTCGGCATACTCAAAAGCTCTAGGGTCTTCAGGATTAGGATAATCAACGGTGGTGAAGTTAGGATCAGGATGTTCCTGTTCAGGAACTATGGTAATTTGGGTATACCCTTTTTCACGAAGTACACGCATAATCGGAATGCTACCGGCACCATTTAAAGGCGTAAAGACAATCTTGATGTCTTTTATGACATCCTGATCACGAAGGGACAGTGATTTGACCATATGGATATAGGCATCATCTTCCTTTTGGCCAAGCATAACCAATAAGCCTTGACTTAGAGCTTCTTCTTCCGTAATCATTTTTGTACCACCAAAGATAGGTACATGGTTGATTTTTTCAGTCATACCATCAGCGATAACATCCAGAACCTGCGCGCCGTCTTCCCAGTAAACCTTATAACCACTGTACTCTTTAGGATTATGGCTGGCGGTCACATTAATGCCGGAAATAGCGTTCAACTGTCTTAGTGTATAAGATAACTCTGGTGTTGGCCTTAGACTTTCGAAAAGATATGCCTTAATGCCGTTAGCGGCAAAAACCAATGCAGTAAGCTTGGCAAATTCAGGTGCTTGATGTCTGCAATCATAGGCAATCACGACGCCACTATCCATATATGCTTTACCATAACCGATAATATAATCGGCTATCCCTTGTGTAACCTTGGCAACGATATAAGTGTTCATTCGATTGGTACCGGCCCCAAGTTTACCCCTAAGCCCTGCGGTTCCGAATTCGAGAAATTTATAAAATCGGTCTTGGATTTGGACGGTGTCATCTTTTAAATCTAACAACTCTTTTTTTGTAGTTTCGTCCACATGGTCACTGCTTAGCCATGATTCGTATATGTCCATATAATTCATGTTATCACTCCTTTTTTCTATTCGGGATAATAGCGCTTATTTTCTAATCTATGATGAGTTAATTTGAGTATAACATTAATAAACATGAAAAGAAATATGTCATTATGTCATTATGTATCTGCAAGAAATAATTAATCAAAGTCCTGTATCTGATGAAATTAAGGTTATTGGAATTTATTGATGATTTATAGAAGAAAATCATGTATAATTAACACTAACAATGAGCAAGGTATCAAAACGATAACGTTGTGCTATGAACGACAATATAGTTGAACATAAAGTAATGCATATAACATTAAATGAAAGAGGTGTCATAATGAAAATAACAACTGTAAGTGAAGGCATATTTAATCTGAGTGTTTCATTGGAAAATATATTATTTGAAGGTATTTGGGAGATTCCTAGAGGGGTTTCTGTTAATTCATATATTGTCAAAGGTGAAAAAATTGCTTTGATAGATGGTGTCTGTGGATGGGATGGCGTTCCTGAACATCTTTTTGAGATGCTTGATCAGATGAATATGAAAATTGAGGATGTGGACTACTTAATCATTAACCACATGGAACCGGATCATTCGGGATGGCTTGAGGATTTAAGAAGTATTAAAGCCAATCTTAATATAATCTGCACAAAACCTTCAGAGCAGTTACTGGAAGCTTTTTATGGTCGCGTGGATAATATACGTATCGTAAAGGATGGAGATACATTAGATCTTGGTAATGGCCGTGTTCTTTCATTTGTAACTGTACCTAATGTTCATTGGCCGGATGCCATGGTGACCTATGATACATTGACCAAAACACTATTTTCTTGTGATGTTTTTGGAACCTATGGACACATTGAAGGAAAGCATTTTGACGATGATTTAACAGAAGAGGAATTGGTTATATTTGAAGAAGAGGGTGTTAGATACTACTCGAATATTGTAGCGACTTTTTCCGATTTTACAAAGAAAGCTTTAGATAAGTTGAAAGATATAGAAATCAAGGTAATTGCACCCGGACATGGCTTGGTTTGGCGTAAAAACCCCGGTAAAATTATTGAGGATTATAAGCGATATGTAGCATACCAAAAGGATCCTGATTTACATGAAGTGACGGTACTGTATGGATCCATGTATGGTATGACTGAAAAAGCAGCGTTTCATGTAATTGAAAGCCTTAAACAATATGATGTAAAAGTGAATGTTCATAGAGTGCCTGAGACTTCGTGGGGGACCATTTTGGCTTCTGTTTGGAACTCATCCGGAATAATTCTTGCAATGCCAACCTATGAATACAAGATGTTTCCACCTATGGCAGCTGTTCTTGAAGAACTTGGCAATAAGAAGGTTCATAACCGAAAAGCCCTAAGAATCGGCTCATATGGTTGGTCCGGCGGTGCACAAAAAGAGTTGGATGAGATTATGAAGCATAAAGGAATGAAATGGACATTTATTGATCCGGTTGAGTTTAAAGGTGCTGCACTTGAATCAGATTTCAAAAAAATGGACGAAGGTGTTGGGAAGTTAATGGAAATGATAGGTGTATCAAGTACAGTCATTACAGTATAAAAGAGCTTGTAGTTTTGTTATCGTATCAATCTTGAAGTTATTTTTAATAGAATGGTTAAAGGGTCAAAACTAAGTTTCACTAAGTTTGCATATAGATGTATGTGAAAGATGTGTGTGAAAGTTCAACTATATAGTTTTGATGCCTTAACCATAGAATTGAGTGGATAAGGCTATGGTTGAGATCATCAATAACCTTAAGAAAAAAGAAATTATCTATCAAAAATCTGTAGATTTACTCAAACAGTATATTGAAAAAAAATACCCTGATTCAACAAGTGCTTATAGAGTCAGGGTTTTTGCCGATGCTATTCATAAGATTATTAATGACCATATACGGGAATTTAGAAGAGATGATCAAAAACGCATAAAAGAAGCATTGTTTTCGGAAGTATCTTTAAAAGATGTTTTTACAATCTGTGCCTATGACATTATGAAGACCTGTGTTGGTTTAGACATGGATGAAGATACTTTTATCGATCACTTAACCGATTGGATTAACCATCAACAGTCCATACCGGTTAATCAACAAACCTTGCTTCAAATAACACAAGTTGTTAAGGAAGAACTCCATCTTGAAAAGAACATAGACGAACCGGATGAAGAGCGTCATGCATTGTTAAATCAGTTAGAAGAAGCCTTTATCGCTAATGCGACGCATATGGAATCCGATTATCTGCTACTTGATCCCAGAACGTTAGATGAAGGATTCTTTAATACCAATTATGAGGATTCAACCGGTCAGCTAATAGATACATCGTCACCCCTTAACACTTATACGATGGAAAAGACACAAGAAGAGCTTCAAGTGATTGTGCCCACAACTGTTACGGAAGTAAAGGACCCAAGACCGATTATCGTTGTGGAAAGAGAGAGCATCATTGAACCTTTGATTCTAAGGCCTGTTCAAAATGAACTTGAAGAAGAGCATACATGGTTCATGAGGTTAAAAACCTACCTAAATCAGGGCAAATATAGGCAGGACCTTAAACAGTTTGTTATGACTATTGTAGGCGTTGTTGTTTTACTTGTTGTTGTTGTTGCTTTAATTGGGAAGTTTTTAATGACAGATGACAACACCATAGTTTTGAATGACTTGTATATGACATGGCCTGTTGTTACGACAGAGCGCATAGAAGAAAAAGAACATCCGGAAGCGGGAGATATTTTTATTGATGCCACCCATCTAGATGCTAGAATTCAGTATAAAGAGATTGACAAGACGGCACTTAAAGCATGGCTTGAAGCACGTAATGCTAAAATTAGTGAAGATATTTATCTGGAGAATCTTATATATGTATCGGAATTATATGGTGTTAATCCCTTACTATTAGTTGCCATTACCGGTCAAGAACAGAATTTTGTACAAAAGGATCATGACTTTGCAGAGCTTATGATTAATAATCCATACAATGTCTATAGAAGTTGGCAGATTTATAATACGGATTTTGATGAGGCAACACGCATCGCATCTAGAACCATCTTAACGTTAAGTGAGGATCGACCACTTGACGAAGACCCTGTTAAATGGATTAATAGAAAGTATGCAGAAGATACCGATTGGCATCTTGGCGTCAATGCCTTTCTAAAAGAGTTAGAGACCGTAGCCGGTCAATAAGGGACTTTTTACCAATATTTTATTGATGGTTTCACTAAAAATTATAAATAAAAAATAAATGTCTTATATAGGAGATGGATATGATTAATTTTGAATTGATTAAGGGAGAGTTGCTAGAACAAAATGTAGATGTTGTTTTAAACTTGACGAATCAGAATTTGGATTATAAGGGTGGTCTAAATGACTTCGTTTACAGAAGTGCAGGTGAGAGTTTGGGCAAGGAATGCGGTGAATTGGGTGGCTGTTCAACCGGCAAGGCCAAGATGACCATGTCTTATGACCTTGAAGTTAATGGTATTGGATGGATTATCCATGCTGTCGGTCCTAGGTATGCCGGTGGTATGTATTTTGAAGACGATCTTCTGGCAGACAGTTATCAAGCAGCACTTACGTTAACAATCAATTATAAAAAACATTATTTGAAACAATGCTTGGATGTGCTTGACAAGTATATTGGTCATCTAGATGCATCTTCAAAGATAGCTTACACACAAGACACAAAATCTGAGCTTATGGATTATTTTGAACATCATCCTATTAAATCAATAGCCCTGCAATCCATTAGTACAGGCGAGTATGGTTACCCTATTGATGAAGCCGCTAAAATAGCCGTTAAAACCATAAAAGCTTTTTGTAATGAACACAATCATTTGGAAAAAATTCTTATGGTTTGCCAGGATAAAATCACTTATGAAGCTTATAAAAAATATATGAGTAAATAGCAACTGATAACAACAAGTCAACCGAATCGTTTAAGAAAAAAAGGAGATGGGTCATATGCGACAAAGTATATCAATGGATAAGACTTGGGTTGTAGTTATTGTACTGTTTTTTATATTTCCGCCTCTTGGGTTTATTGCAATCATTGCCAAGGTTATTTACATGATTTTACAATCTCAAAATAATAAAGAAAGTGGCTATCCTAAAGATTATAAAGAAGTCAGAAGACCAGTAAAAACATCCTATGTAGGTGAAGTTAGAGAAGTTGAAAACGTGGTAGAAGTAAGCGTTAAGGAGCCTATAGATTTTGTGATAGAACAAAATAACGAAGTGCCAAATACAACCACTGAAAATACTAAAATTGAAGAACAACCCAGTACTACACCGGATTTAACCATTGAAAAAGTAAAGATTGATACCGTCGTATCCGTTGACGAACTTGAGAAAAAGCTGCGCACAAAGCAGGATGCGTTTGAATCCGGTCAACCTCTAAAAGTGATTGCCTGTACAATGTGTGGCACTGAGAACCCAATTTACAAAATCGATGTGTTTGAAACGCCAAATTGTAAAAAGTGCGGTATGCTACTTCTAGATCGCTCTTAAGGAAGATCAAGGATGTCGTTTTGATACTTAAACAACATATGGGGTTTATTATAGAGCGTTTATACGTTATAATGGTTAAAGTATCATAACGACATAGTTAATCGTTCACATATAATATATGTGAACCTAGAGAAACTTAGTTTTGACCCTTTGACCATAATTTGATTACTACTTATATTTGGAGGGAAACTTATGAATAGTATGAATAGACGTCATATAGTAAAATATTTTTTACTTATAATAGTGTTTTTATTCCTATCAGGTTGTAGACCTATTGAGGGGCTGGAGCCAAGTGAAGGATTAACAGAATCAATAGATGCTTCTGTTGCAGAAGATGACACACAGCTAGATGAACCGGTGACGATGCCTGAAGCTGAAGAAACGGATCTTTTACACGTTCAAATCATCGCAGATGTTCTAAATGTAAGGGAAACAGCTTCGATTAATAGTACCATCGTTGATAAAGTAAAAGAAAATGCTGTTTTTCAAGTCATGGAAGAAGCTATGGATGCAGAAAGTCAGGTTTGGTATAAGATTAAAACAGAGCAGGAAGTGTTGGGTTGGATTTTCGGTGCATACTGTATTTCTGTAGAAGATGAAGATGAATTAGACACAACAGATGAGTGATGGACAAGAACAGAGAGGGTTGGCGTAAATGAATGAAAACGATAAGAAGATAGCGGTCTTAATTGATGCAGATAATGTTTCGGAAAAGTACATAAAGTACATCATGGATGAAATATCCAATCATGGAACACCAACTTACAAGAGAATATATGGGGACTTCACAAAGCCGAATCTGGCTTCGTGGAAGAATGTTCTACTGAATTATTCAATTTCTCCCATTCAACAATACAGCTATACAACTGGTAAGAATGCAACAGATGCAGCTTTGATTATTGATGCCATGGATATTTTATACTCAAGCCATGTTGATGGATTCTGTATTGTATCCAGTGATAGTGATTTCACAAGGTTAGCAGCAAGACTTAGAGAAGCCGGCATGTATGTGGTCGGTATGGGTGAGAAGAAAACACCCACACCTTTTATTTCAGCATGTGAGATTTTTAAGTACCTTGAAGTACTGGCAGCACCGCCAAGTGGAGAAGTAAAGTCCGATAAGGCACCTGCGAAAGAAGAAGCAAGAAAAGAAGGTATCACCAGTAAGCAAGCATTGATTCAGTCAATTAAGACCATCATTACTGAGGCATCTGACGAAGAAGGTTGGGTTAATCTTGGTGAGGTAGGTACAAGATTGAATAAAAGATACCCGGATTTTGATACGAGAAACTATGGTCATTCAAAGTTATCGCCATTGATTCTAAGCCTTGAGCAGTTTGATGTGCTAAAACGTAAGAATCCAAATAGCCTCTATGGTATTAATTATTATATTAAGAATAAGGAAGAAAACTCAAAGAAAAGGTAGGTGTTGATACGTATATTGAATTAGGTGAAACCATATCATAAGGTGAGTCGTTTCATTCATATTACATGAATGTCAGGAAACAACAACTAAATTAAAAGGATTAAAGGTGTGCATATGAAAACGGAGAAAAAAATGTTCACGAAGCAAGTCAAGGCGACTGCTGCCAATCAAGAAATAAGGATGAACGAAAGTATGTCCATTAAGCTTAAGCTTACGTTGTCCCACGTTCTAATTTCAATTATTCCTATAGCCATAGTTGCAGTGATGCTATTTACGAATGGGAAGGATTCAATATTGGAAGAAGTCCAAAAAGCAAATCTTGCATTGGCAGATCAAGTTACAGAGCAGGCCAACTTAAAACTAGACGCCATTGACTCGGATTCTAAACTTTTTTTATATAATGTTAAAATCACCCAATTGGTCAGTCGATCCCCTGAAGACTATGACAATACGTTTACCTTCATTCAAGAACGTAGAGATAATATAAGGGCACTTTTTGTATCCCTCAACGTAACTAAACCGGAGCTTAAAACGGTGGCTTTTATAAAAGAAAATGAAATTATAGATTATGCCAATATTGACTATTTAAGCGATCCTTCTTTCATAGATAGTTTTATGGTCAGTGAAGTAAGAAATCAAGTATTGGAATCAGGTTCACAACCTTATTGGACTTACGGCATGTACGATACATCGGATATATTTTTGTATAAGACTTTGGGCAATGTTTATGACATGACAAGACCTTCTGTTATGATGTTGGCGATAGACCCCACATATTTAACCAACATTTTAGATCCTGAAAAATTAGGAGCAGGGGCTAAGATGTCTATCATTGATATGAACGGGCAAGTGGTGGTTTCCTCAAACGAAACAATAGAAGTGGGTAGCGAAATTGGAATATCTGAGGAGCTCATGGGTATTGCTACTAAGAGTGTTGAAAGTGGTAATGAAGAGAAACTTCTAGCGAATGGATCCTTTGTCACGAATAAGCAAGTAGATTCTGAAACCATGGTCGTATTTAAAGAATTAAAAAATGGTTGGATGTATGTAGCAGAAATACCCACAGCAACCATTTATGGCGGCATCAACAACATGAAATCTCAGGCAACCCTTATTGTCATGTTCTGTTTTGTTTTGGCGGTTCTTATAGGACTTTTGTTGGCTTTTAATATTGCAAAGCCAATTGATTACATCAGAAGAAAAATGAAGGCTGTTGAACTTGGTGATTTGACTGTTCGTAGTGCAATCAAAGGCAAATATGAAATAGGTCAGCTCTCAGCCAGCTTTAATGCTATGACGGAAAATATGGCTCAAATTATTAAAGAGACAGGTGAAATCACAAGTGAAGTTGCCACAGATTCTGAAGAATTAAAAAGCATAGCGTCTCATTCGGCTTTGGCATCCAAAGAAGTCATCGAAGCAGTGGAGTCATTATCAGAAGGCGCCACTGAACAGGCCCATGATTCAGAAAGAGCGGCAGAAGTTGTCAAGGAACTAGTGACAGAGATGAATAAAACGGAAGAAAGCTTTAATGAAGTGGTTCGGGTAACAACAAGAACTAAAAAAACCAGTGTGGAAGCTTCATCGACCATAGAAGAATTAAATGCAACGACAACGGAAACCATTGTATTATTTAATGATATTAAGCGGGACATGAATCAACTGACCATGCAGTTTAAAGAAATCTTGGGCATCATTGATATGATTAATGCCATTAGTTCTCAAACCAACTTGTTGGCTCTTAATGCAGCCATAGAAGCGGCAAGAGCAGGGGATGCCGGCAAAGGATTTGCTGTTGTTGCAGATGAGGTTAGAAAACTTGCAAATCAATCCAGCGAAGCTGCAAAAAGTATCAGTGCCATCGTCACGAACATAAATACAGCAACACAAAAAACAAGCAATATGATAGAAAGTGGAGAAGCCATCTATCAAAGACAAGAAGAAGCAGCCAAGAATACAGGCACTACATTTGCAGAGATTGTAAAAGACATGGATAGTATCATTCATGAAGTAGATAATGTGTATATTCTATTATTCGGCTTAGAAGAAATAGAACAAAAGGCTACTGATTCGATAAATAGCATAGCAGCCGTTGCCCAACAATCCGCTGCTGCCATCGAAGAAGTTCTTGGTACCGGAGAAGAACAGACGGCTTCAGCTGAACATTTGTCAGAAATGGCGTATAAATTGTCACAGGTCATCGAAAAGATGGATAACAACATTAAGAATTTTAAAGTATGACCCTTACAAAGTAACTTATATTAAAGGATCCTGAAAGGACACCATGCAAAACTATAAAATGATCATTGCCTATGATGGCAGAAGATACAAAGGCTATCGAAAAACCAAAACAAACAGTCAGCAAAGTATTCAAGGTAAATTAGAAGCAATTCTCTATAAACTTTATGAAGAAGATGTAGAGGTCATCAGTGCCGTTAATACGGATGCCGGGGTTTGTGCACAGTGCCAGGTGATTAACTTTCACGGACCGGACGCACGACTGGATGAAACGGGAATTTTTGAATACTTTGAAACTTATCTTCCGGATGATATCATCATTATATCAGTTGAAAAAGTGGATGATCGTTTTCATAGTCGATATTTAGCAACACAGATTACCTATACTTATAGGTTGTGGAAACAGAATGCACCTAGACGCCCTCTTTTTGAGAGACAGCTTGTCAACGTGATGGATAAGCCTTTAGATGTGAAGTTGATGCAAGATGGGGCTAAGGTTTTCTTAGGAAGTCATGACTTCGCTGCATATGCAACCAAGAGCAAATCAGGCAGCACTACAAGGGAAATTCTGTCGATGGAGATAGAGGAAACCGACTTTGAAGTCATCATCACCATGGCGGCAAATGGTTATCTGCTGAATATGGAACGGTATATTGTAGGCACTTTAATTCAGATTGGTTTACATGAACGTAAAGTGGACTCAATTCACCGAGGTTTTAAGACAAGAGACAACAAGGACGTAGGCCATAAGGCTATGGCCCATGCCCTATGTCTTACTCAGGTATGTTACGAATAGTGAATATGTAGCCTCTTAATGAGATAAATCACATCAAAAGGAGACAGTTATGAAGTTGATATCTTGGAACGTAAACGGCATTCGTGCAGCTCTTAAGAAGGGGTTTATGTCGTATTTCATAGAACAGGATGCAGATATTTTTTGTATACAAGAGTCCAAATGTCAGGTGGGTCAAGTTGATCTGGATTTACCGGGCTATGAACAATATTGGAATGCCGCTATAAAAAAAGGCTATTCAGGAACGGCTATATTTACTAAAATTAAGCCTATAAATGTGACTTATGGTATTCATATGGAAGACCATGATCAAGAGGGGCGTGTTATTACCCTTGAGTATGATGATTTTTTCTTAGTGAATTGTTACACCCCTAATTCCAAGAGAGGCCTTGAGCGTCTGGATTACAGGGAAGTATGGGAAGATGACTTTAGAACCTATTTGAAAAAGTTAGATGAAGATAAACCCGTGATCCTATGTGGTGATTTAAACGTTGCACATATGGAAATCGATATAAAAAATGATAAGACCAATCATCGGAGTGCAGGTTTCACCGATGAAGAGCGTAGAAAGATGACCAAGCTTCTTGGTGCTGGTTTTATTGACACATTTAGATACTTTTACCCTGAATTAGAAGACGCTTATACTTGGTGGTCGTATATGGGTAACGCAAGAGCCAATAATACAGGTTGGCGGATTGATTATTTCGTCGTTTCACAACGTATGGCAGAAAGACTTGAGGATGCAATAATTCATCCACAGGTTATGGGAAGCGATCATTGTCCGGTCGTTTTAAAACTAAAAGCGTAAAGAGAAAAATGTTAGGTTGACAACCGTCCTATGACATGATATTTTTGTCATAGTCCTTTGATGCCTTAAGACACAAGGGATTAATTTGTTACGGGCAATACTTGAATGGAAGGAAAGTGATTATGAATAAAGCGGAAATACTTGGTCGTTGGACCAAAGAAAAATCTGAAGAATTATACGGCATTAAGAATTGGGGCAGTACTTATTTTTCCATTTCAGATGAAGGTGAAGTCCTAGTTAATCCCTATAGTGATAAAAAATCAGCCGTTAGTCTTATGGATATCGTTTCCGGTGTCAAAGATCGAGGGTTGGACATGCCTGTCCTATTAAGGTTTGAAAATTTACTGGATTCGCAAATCACATACCTGAATGAATCTTTTGCCAAAGCAATGAAGTCTTTGGATTATAAAGGGGTTTATAGAGGTGTTTATCCCATAAAAGTGAATCAACAGCAACAGGTGGTTGAAGAGGTTACCAAATTCGGACAAAAATACCATCATGGTCTTGAAGTGGGCAGTAAACCTGAGTTAATTGCGGCGTTATCTCATATAAAAGATAAAGAATCCTGTCTTATTTGCAATGGTTATAAGGATGAAGAATTCATAGACTTAGGCCTTTATGCAACAAAAATGGGTTTCAATTGTTTCTTTGTTATAGAGATGCCCAATGAGCTGGATATTATTTTGGAAAGATCAAAAATCTTAAATATTAAGCCGAATATTGGGGTTCGAATTAAACTATCCGCAAAAGCCGGAGGACACTGGACGGATTCTGGTGGAGACCGCAGCATTTTTGGACTGAATATGTCTCAAATCATCGAGATTGTGGATGAGTTGAAAGAAAAAGACATGTTAGACAGTCTTAAACTGTTACACTACCATTTGGGTTCTCAGATTCCGAATATCCGAGACATCAGAAATGCTGTACTGGAAGCAGCAAGGGTCTATGCTGAACTGGTTAATGAAGGCGCTGCCATGGGTTACTTGGATCTTGGTGGTGGGTTGGCTATCGATTATGACGGTTCCAGTACCAATTATACCAATAGTAGAAATTATACAGTAGAAGAATATTGTATGGACGTAGTTGAAGCGGTTATGCGTGTTATGGATCAAAGGGACACCCCCCATCCGGTGATTATTACCGAATCAGGACGTGCATTGGTTGCTTACTATTCTATTTTACTATTTAATGTATTGGACGTTGCAGTTTTTGAAGAATATGAGATTCCTGAAAAATTGGATGAATCTTTGCCGGAACAAATCAGAAATTTATATGAAGTAAACAAGAGCATTAACCATAAAAATATACAAGAATGTTATAACGATGCTCTCTATTATAGAGATGAGATTAAAGATATGTTTAAGCATGGCAGGATTAGCCTACGAGACCGTTCTTTTTCTGAAAAGATCTTCTGGAATACGATTCATCAAATCGCTAAGGCGAAAAAGAAGTTGAAATTTGCACCACCGGAGCTTGAAGATATTGAAAGTGCGATTGCAGACATTTATTATTGCAACTTCTCAGTATTTCAGTCAATACCGGACAGTTGGGCTATTGATCAGTTGTTTCCGGTTATGCCCATCCATCGATTATTGGAACTGCCAAAAAGAAATGCCGTTATTGCAGATATCACTTGTGATTGTGACGGTAAGATTGACAGATTTATTGACTTGCATGATGAAAGATCGACATTACCCCTTCATGAACTACAAAAGGATGAGTACTACTTGGGCATTTTCTTAGTAGGGGCTTACCAAGAAACGCTTGGGGACTTACACAATCTGTTTGGAGATACCAATGTCATCAGTGTTCGTATTAATATAGATGGTAGCTTTGAATTGATTAAGGAAATCCAGGGAGATAGCGTTGAAGATGTACTTTCCTATGTGGAATTTGATGTGAAGCAAATGCGAGCCAATTTCAGAGAAACGGCGGAAGAGGCTATAAGAGAAGGTCTAATGACGCCAAGTGATCGAAAAGAAATCATGCTCTCCTTTGACAATGGTCTAAGAGGTTATACGTACTATGAAAGATAGACTTTCTAAGTAAAATCAAACTTATCTAACTCAACCCTCCAAGGATAAAAGCTTAGAGGGTTGACTAAATTTTAAAGTGAAACGGGAGGTAATAAAATGGGAAAAGCTTTAATTATTGGTGCCGGTGGTGTTGCCAATGTGGTTGTCCACAAATGTTGTCAAAACCCTGAAGTATTTGAGGAAATTTGCATAGCGAGTCGTACAAAATCAAAATGTGACGCTATGAAAGCCGTTCTTGATGGTGGTAAGACAAAGATTACAACAGCACAAATAGATGCAGATGATACAGAGGCGTTGATAGAACTGATCAATGATTATAAACCGGATATGGTGATTAACGTGGCACTGCCTTATCAAGACTTAACCATCATGGATGCGTGTCTTGCAACCGGAGTCCATTATTTGGACACAGCCAATTATGAGCCACTGGATATACCTAAGTTTGAATACAAATGGCAATGGGCCTACAAAGAAAAATTTGAAAAAGCAGGCTTAACAGCCATCTTAGGTAGCGGCTTTGATCCTGGTGTTACCGGTGTTTACTCGGCTTATGCCATGAAGCATTATTTTGATGAAATACATACCATTGATATTTTAGATGCCAATGCTGGAGATCACGGCTATCCTTTTGCAACCAACTTTAACCCAGAGATTAACATTAGAGAAATTACTGCCAAAGGCAGATACTGGGAAGAAGGTGACTGGATTGAAACAGAACCCCTTGAAATCAAGCGTGTCTATAACTTTCCACAGATAGGTGACAAAGATATGTATCTCCTTTACCATGAAGAGTTAGAATCTTTAGCACAAAACATAAAAGGCCTTAAGAAAATTCGGTTTTTCATGACGTTTTCCGAAAGGTATATTACCCATTTGAATGTACTTGAAAATGTAGGCATGACTTCTATTAAGCCGATTATGTATCAAGGTATGGAGATTCAGCCTTTACAATTTTTAAAGGCCGTACTTCCGGATCCTGCCAGCTTAGGTCCAAGAACAAAAGGTAAAACCAATATCGGATGTATTTTTACTGGCGTGAAAGACGGACAACCTAAAACTTACTATGTCTATAACGTATGTGATCATGAGGCCTGCTATGCAGAAGTCGGATCGCAAGCCATATCCTATACAACAGGTGTACCGGCAATGATAGGTGCTAAGTTACTATTAGAAGGAAAATGGAAAAAGCCAGGGGTCTATAATGTTGAAGAAATGGACCCGGATCCGTTTATGGAGGAATTGAGTAAGCAAGGTCTTCCGTGGGTAGAAGATTTCAACCCTGTTTTGGTGGATTAATATGGACTTCAATAAAGATGTAAATAAAGACTTAAACATAGATTTTAATCAAGTCCCAACACCTTGTTATGTGGTGGATGAACGTTTGCTTCAGAAGAACCTGGATGTATTGGCCAGAGTACAAGATGAAACTGGGTGTAAAATACTCTTAGCACTTAAAGGATTCTCCATGTATGCGACTTTCCCCCAAATAGGGAAAGTGCTTGCAGGGATTACTTCAAGTGCATTAAATGAAGCCCGATTAGGTTATGAGGAAATGGGCAAAGAGGTGCACATCTACGCGCCGGCCTATAAAGAAAAGGAAATAGATGAGATTTTATCCATCTGTGACCATATTGTCTTTAATTCCTTTGACCAGTGGCATCGATTTAAAGTTAAAGTTCAGGCTGTAAAAGAGAAAAAAATTGAATGTGGTATTCGTATTAATCCGGAATACTCTGAGATTACCACACCGATCTATGATCCATGCTATACCGGTTCCAGATTAGGTGTGACATTATCTCAGTTTGAACCGGATCAACTAGAAGGTATCGACGGTTTACATTTTCATACTATGTGTGAACAGAACTCAGATACCTTAGAGCGTACCATGGAAGTGGTTGAAGCCAAG
>PGZS01000024.1 GCA_002841435.1 Firmicutes bacterium HGW-Firmicutes-3
TATAGAAATCAGGAAATTGAAGGGGTTAAGCTAAAGTTAAAAGAAACCATTCTAGAAGCAAAATTATTGAATGTTTCTTTAGAAATCCTATCAGACTACCTGATTGAGGTTTATAAGAGAGGTGAAAATCGATGATTAAAACAGTAGATATAACAAAATCATATGGGGACTTTAAAGCCCTTGACCAGATTAACATACATGTGAAAAAGGGATCCGTCTATGGTATGGTTGGGCCAAATGGCGCAGGTAAGACGACGTTGTTAAAAATCATGACTGGAGTGTTTAGGCAGAACCAGGGCCAGATTTTCATTGACGGTCAAGTTGTAGAAGATCATATTAGCTTGAAGCAGCGCATTAGTTTTATACCTGATGAACTTTATTATTTTCCAATGGCCACCATTAAAGATATGGCTGATTTTTACGATGAAATGTTTGAAGTATTTGACCGTGATCGTTTCATTAGGATACAAGGGTTACTTAAGATTCCCATTCAGAAGAAGATTAGTCAGCTCTCGAAGGGTATGAAAAAACAAGTGGCTTTTTGGTTGGCGATTTGTACGAAGCCGGATGTTATGATTTTGGACGAGCCCGTTGACGGTCTTGATCCGGTTATGCGTCGCCAAATATGGTCGCTTCTATTACAAGATGTTGCAGAAAGAAATATGACGGTTGTTGTTTCATCTCATAATCTCAGGGAGTTAGAAGATGTATGTGACTATGTCGGTATTTTGCATGAAGGCAAGTTGCTTCTTGAAAGAGATCTTGATGAAATGAAATCAGATATTCATAAAATTCAAGTGGCATTTGAGGATTCAGATGTAACACTTAAAAGTTTGAAGCCCCTTAAAGAAATGCAGGTGGGGTCTGTACATACTATAATTGTAAGAGGTTTAAGAGACGAGATAGAAAAGTCATTAAGCCCTATGAAACCTGTACTGGTAGATTTCATACCATTAACATTAGAAGAAATATTTATTTATGAGATTGGAGGGGAAGGCTATGAAGTTACAAACCTCATTCTATAATAAGGCCATTCTTAAAAACAATATTAAGCGATTTGCATATATAGGTATATTGTATTTTGTTATCCATTTTTTAGTGGTTAATTTTGGGATGCTTTTGAATACGCTCGGTCCAACCCATACTATGGATAATTTGCTATATAAGATGCCAAGTGGATGGGATGTGTTTATTTTATTTTTCCTTCCGGTTATTTTGGGTATTGTCTTGTTCAGATACATTCAGGATGAAAAAGCTTTGGCAACCATCCATGCTTTTCCGGTAAGTCGAAAGACTTTATTCTTCAGCCATATGATTTCTTTTTTAATTTTATTCGGGATACCTTTGGTAACGAATACGTTGATATCCTATATCATTCTTGTTTTTAAGGGGTATCCGGCTTCAGAACTTGCTATACATCTAAGCATCTATGCACTAGGTATGATCCTTAGTGGTATGACTATTTTTTATATAACGGTCATGTTTGGTATGTTGGTGGGCTCATCGGTGTTACAGGCTGTTTTGACCTATGTTATGATGGCCATGCCCGTAGCGATTGTCGAGTTTGGCAAGGTATTAATTGGTTGGACGTTAAAAGGGTTTTCTACCTATTTGAATGATGAGGCGCTACATTTACTTATGACGCCCTATTACACCATCGGAAGAATGGTGGATATAAACAATACGGAGTTTTTGTTAAAAGGTTTTATTGTTATCATTGTGTATTTGTGTTTTTCGGTAATAGCAAGTTATGCTTTGTATAAAAAAAGAGATCTGGAAAGACATCATGATTTAATCGTTTTTGACTTTGCAAAGATTGGCTTCATTGGGTTATTAACGGTATTAATTACATTAACGCTGGCCAATATGCTAGGGTCGATGTTTTACGATAACCGCTCACTGGGTGTATATGTAGGTGTATTCTTTGGTGCAGTTATAGGTTATGGTGTTACAAAGATGATAGCGGAAAAAACAGTAAGAATATTTGCCTACTACAAATCCTGGATTGTAGTCGTTGGTTTTTTTATGTTAGTGCTCTTGGTTATAGACTTTGATTTGATTGGTTTTGAATCCTATATTCCAGACTCAGATAAGGTGGCTTATGTAGTTTATGGAGAAAACAGCTACCCAAGGCAAGGCAAGATGTCAGATGAAAATGTACTGTACGGAAGCGAAAGTAATTTTGAGCTGATTTTTACAGATCAGGCATCTATACAAGGGGTTTTAGACCTTCATGAAACAGCAATTCATGCCGAGCAAGACATGGGATATAATACACGTATATATAGGTTGGATCTTGTTTATGTCTTAGAAAACGGTAAAAGAGTAAGCCGAATGTATGAATACCCTAAAATGGATGAAGGGTTTGCTATTTTTCATGAATCTGAAGGGTATAAATTAGGACGTCTTAAAGATATTGAAGCCATTTTAACCCACCCGAAAATATCTACAATTAATATTTGGGGCCGTGGCGGTCAAGAAAGAAACATGAACCTACAAAAAAGTGGAACATTATATGAGGCCTATAGAAAAGATTTTATGCTTCTATCCTATAAGGAAGAAGTCAGTTATGACAATTGGGGTACCATTGATATTGCAATAACAGCAGGCGATGGCTCAAGAGAAGAAGGTTATGAAATACTGACTTATCACAGTCTGAATATTTGGCCAAGCTTTGAACATACAAAAATATGGTTAATGGAGAATGGCTATGAAAGCATTATACCAAACAGAGAAGGCGTTGCTAGTGCACGTATAACTCCGGTGATTAACCCCGATATGGAAGTTGACATGTCACCAGAGTATGTAAAAGACATGCAATCACAAGGTATGATTAACTCCGCCGGTATTGTAGATGATAAGATTATTGATATGATTTTTGAGTTGCCTTATGACTATACAAAAGATCCGAAAGACAGTTACAGGATAACTTTAATATACAAAGACTATGGTGAGTACTCTTATAGAGTGAGCAATTTACCTGAAATTCTAAAATCCTATGTAACGCAATATTAGTTTAGCAAGAAATATGAGCAAAGAAGAAGGACTTCCCATAATTATATTCTATATGATATGGGCCAGTCCTTCTTCTTGTTAACTTCCCTCGAGTTTGTTATAATAGAACGAATATAATTGAAAGTCGGGGGTGTAGTCATGTTAACTATTGATATTATAAAAACTAAGCAGCTCAAAGATAAACCGAATCCTAATACTTTAGGGTTTGGAAACTATTTTACAGACCACATGTTTGTTATGGCGTATCAAGAAGGTGTGGGTTGGCATAATCCAACGATTAAGCCTTATGAGGATTTGCGCCTCGATCCTTCAGCGGTGGTGTTTCATTATGGACAAGAAATGTTTGAGGGCCTTAAGGCTTATCGCAGAAAAGATGGAAAAATCAATCTTTTTAGACCGGATATGAATGGAAGACGTCTCAACAATACCAATGACCGTATTTGTATGCCTCAAATACCTGTGGAGGATTTTGTACAGGCGGTTAGAGCTTTAGTTCAGTTGGATGCTTCTTGGGTACCGGATGAAGAGGGAACATCGTTATACATTAGACCATTTATTATAGCGACAGAACCAACACTTATGGTAAGTCCATCCAAATCCTATCTCTTTATGATCATCCTATCCCCGGTAGGTGCCTATTACAAAGAAGGTTTGAATCCGGTAAGAATCTATGTGGAAGACACTTATGTAAGAGCATCCAAAGGTGGTGTGGGAGAAGCTAAAACAGGTGGCAGTTACGGTGCCAGTATGATTGCACAAAAAAATGCGAAAAACGAAGGTTTTGCTCAAGTCCTGTGGCTAGATGCAATAGAACACCGTTATGTGGAAGAAGTAGGCACCATGAACATCTTTTTTAAGATTCGTGGTAAGGTATATACTCCGGAATTATCCGGCAGTATACTACCGGGAATTACAAGAGATTCCGTAATAATGCTTCTTAAGTCATGGGATATTCCCGTTTATGAGGAGCGGATATCAATGGAAGCTATTATCGAAGCTTCGAAAAATGGAGATTTGGAAGAAGTATTTGGTACGGGCACAGCAGCGGTCATATCACCGGTAGGTGGCATCCATTATAAAGGTCATGACTTTGTGGTACATAACAATGAAATCGGCCCTATAACCAGAAGGGTATATGATACCTTAACGGGTATGCAGTACGGTGATGTCAAAGATGACTTCGGATGGATAGAGACACTTTAATTATAATTGAACCTAATGAGTAGATACGTACAAAGGAGTTGCATATATGCAACTCCTTTGTACGTACTTGAGTAAAAAATACTTGCTTAGTCTTAAAGTTTTATCCTAGTATTCATAATCAACAACAACACGATCTTGTGTAACTTGGCGTACATATTCACCTACTTCAATATGGGCCGGATGAATGATATAAGCATCAAGACCTGCTTTGTCTGAAAAACTTGTAATTAAGACGATATCTCGCTTAGCTTCTGAAGTATTATAGTTGAAGCCAACGGATATTTCTTTTAAGCTTTCTACAGTGTTCATCAAAGCCTCTAGTTTTTCTTTCAGTGTTTGTCTTGTACGATTAAGGTCTAGTTCTTCTTTAATGTTCCACATGACGATATGTTTAATCATAGTCTTCCTCCTGTATATTATTCTAAATTGATTATATCATGAAGTCTGTTTTATTGCATTTTCAATCTCTAAGTTATATAATGTACATTAGCTTGTTGTTATGTATTAATAAGCACAGGAATACTTGGAGAGGTATGGTTTGCATATGGATAATCTAAAAAGACAGTTAGACGTTAATTTAAAGCCAACACAAGTTTTGGTTTTAGGTTTTTTAATACTTATTTTTTTGGGTGCAGTTCTATTAAGTCTTCCTATGTCGAGTATATCAGGCATAAGCACCGGATTCATAGATGCTCTTTTTACAGCCACTTCAGCAGTCTGTGTAACAGGCTTGGTCGTCGTCAATACGGCATCCCATTGGACCCCATTTGGGAAAGTGATTATACTTATGCTCATACAAATTGGTGGACTGGGATTTATGACCATAGCCAGTACTATTTTTATGGTATTAGGTCGAAAAATAAGTTTACGAGATCGTATGATGATTCAAGAATCATTGAACCAAAACACTTTATCAGGCATGGTGCGATTGACAAAAAACATCATCATTGGCACATTAATCATAGAAGCAGTTGGTGCTTTGTTTTTATCATTTAAATTTGTGCCTGAGTACGGGAGTATAGGTATTTATTATAGTATATTTCATTCAGTATCAGCGTTTTGTAATGCTGGGTTTGATATTATCGGGGACAACAGTCTTATGCCCTATGTAGGTAGTGTTACAATTAATTTTACAGTTATGGCGCTCATCATTATTGGTGGCTTGGGTTTTACGGTGTGGATGGATGTCATTAAAGTTACGAATAAGGAATTAAGAATCGGTTTTAAACCCAAAAGATGGTTTAGGCATTTGCGCCTTCATACAAAATTGGTTTTAGTAATCACGACCAGTCTGATTATGGTAGGTTTTGTTTTCTTTTTCTTCCTTGAGGGATTTAATGCGGCAACCCTTGGCAACCTACCTCTAAAAGACAAGGTGTTAGGTGCCATGTTTCAATCGGTGACAACAAGAACCGCAGGTTTTAACACCATTGATAATAGCGCTATGACAGACGTATCAAAGTTTGTGAGCATACTATTAATGTTTATAGGTGGTTCACCGGCAGGTACAGCGGGTGGCATAAAGACGGTTACCATGGGTGTCATATTTTTTGAAGTATTATCTGTTGTAAGAGGGAAAGAGGACGCGGAAGCCTTTGATCGTCGTATCCCAAGAAGTACCGTCAAAAGAGCCCTTGCAGTTATTATGATCAGTTTGTCTGTGGTTATGGGGGTGACAATGTTGCTTACCATAACAGAAACAGGTGGATTTATGGATATCTTATTTGAAGCGGTGTCCGGATTTGCTACAGTAGGACTCTCCTTAGGTGAGACTCAAAGACTGACTCAAGTTGGTAAACTGATTATGAGTATGACCATGTTTATAGGAAGACTCGGACCTATCACCATGGCTGTAGCCCTCACGTTAAAACATGAAAAGAAGAAAATTAACATCAGAAAACCGGAAGAAAAAGTTATGGTAGGATAAATGGAGGCTTAGTTATGGCAGGAAGAAATGATTTTGTAGTATTCGGCTTAGGTAAATTTGGTAGAAGTGTGGCAGAGACTTTGGCATATAACGGTAAGGAAGTCCTTGCTATTGACATTAAAGAAGAGGTGATTCAAGATGTGGCAGATTTTGTTACCCATGCGGTACAAGCGGATGTTACAGATGGTGATGCCTTAAAAGCCTTGGGAATCGGTAATTTTGATGTGGCCGTTGTTGCAATATCCAATAACCTACAAGCCAGTATTATGGCGACCATATTGGCGAAGGAGTTAGGCGTACCCTATGTACTAGCCAAAGCTCAAAATGAAATTCATAAAAGGGTGCTTGAAAAAGTGGGGGCGGATAAAGTTATATTCCCTGAAAGAGAAATCGGTGTCCGTATTGCCAATAATCTAATTTCTGAGAATTTTATTGATTATATTGAACTATCTGTGGACCATAGCATTGTTGAAATCGAAGTCATTGATGAATGGGTGGGTAAGACACTAAAGGAACTGAACATGCGTGCCAATTATGGCATAAATGTTATGGCCATACGTAAAGGTGAAAAAATAACCATAACACCAGGTGCGGATTTTGTCTTTCAGTCATCAGATGTTCTGGTCGTTATTGGTTCGAATGCAGATCTTAGAAAAATCAATGTTATAAAAAAGGAAAACTATGATAAGTAGCCTATCAAACTCAAAAGTTAAGGAAATACAAAAACTTCAAAATAGTCAACGGTACCGTCAACAGTCGCGGAAATTTGTGGCAGAAGGTTGGCGTCTTATAAAAGAGATACCCTTTCATCAGATTGAACGCATCTATATACAAACCTCTCAAATGGAGAAGTTGACTTCTTTAGATTCAAGTAGAGATTGGGATATAGAGCAGGTCAGCGACCAAGTTATGAAAGCCATAAGCAATGAGATAACCTCGCAAGGTATTTTGGCGACGGTTCATATGAAGTCTCATATGCAACAGTCATATTCAACTTCTCATCCTTTGGTCATAGCCCTTGAAAATGTCCAGGACCCAGGCAACCTAGGGACAATACTTAGAACAGCAGACGCAGCAGGGGTAGATTTGGTGGTATTGTCAAAAGGTACGGTTGATTTGTATAACCCTAAAGTCATTAAAGCGACCATGGGTGCAATCTTTAGATTGAATATCCTTAAAGATATAGATTTGTGTAGTTATGTTAAGGACATTAAAGACAGAGGCATTCAAATTATTGCAGCCCATCTGGAAGGTACAAAAAATCATTATGAGGGTAACTATGTTACCGGAACATGCTTTTTAATGGGTAACGAAGGTGACGGATTAAGCGAGAAACTATCTGCTCTTGCTTCTGAGTATATAAAGATTCCCATGAGGTCAGATGCTGAAAGTCTAAATGTTGCAGTTGCCACAAGCATATTGGTATATGAGGCCATAAGACAAAGAGATACTTATAAATAGCGCCACTAATATAATAAAAGCCATTTGGTCGTCAGTAGACGGCTAAATGGCTTTAGTAGTTGAGTGGTTTACTATAGGTTTGTGTGGGGTAAAGGATGGTTTATAGCTGCATCAATCATCTCATAACTAATGGTACTTAGGCCATCAAGGTGACAATTCTTGGCTTTTTCTAGGTAAAGAAGTGCTTCGGTGTTATTGTTCTCTAACTGATAAAGTTTACCCATTTGATATAAGGTGTCCGGAGCGTTTTCGTCCAATTCTAAAGCTTTTAAAAAGTACTTTTTTGCAACGGCCAAATCGTCTTGCCTGTATGCAATCTGACCTAGATTGTCATAGGCGGCAGCGTAGTCTTCTTGTTTACTTAGAGCAGCCTTTGTAAAAAAGGTTGCTTTGATGTAATCTTCTTTTAGAATAAAAAGATAGCCTAAAGTGGTGAAGTCTTGTGGGTAGAAATAGGGATTGTCTTTTACCACATCGTGGATACGATCCTCTAAATAACTATGATCTTCTAAAAATGCCTGATTTTCAGCACCATATTTATTAAAAAAATCATAATAAATCTGAATGGCTTTATCCAATTGCCCCAGCTTCCAATAACAGATGGCTTTATTGCCCATTAATGTTTTCGTGGTAAGGAAATAACTATTTGTTTTAAGCCCCTTATCAAAACACTCAAGGGCTTGGTGCACTTCATTATTTCTAAGGAGTAAAAGACCATATGTGGCTAATATGGTGGTGTTTTGTGTACCCAGCTTATAAGCTGATTTATAAAAAGGTAATGCCTTTTGGTTGTTCCGAGTAAACGATTGGATAAGAACACCAAGTACACCGACAAAAGTTCCAAGAAATATGAGTATGAATAATAGAAAATAAATGCCTAAGCCAATTATAAAATAAGATACAGGTAAATGGTTTATGACAACGATTACAAAGTAACTGACCAATAGATAGCCAATTGTAATGGAACGCCATTTTGTTTTAAGTTTTGCCATGAAATCCTCCTAGTATTTTTGTTTGTTAGGGTAGTAGACCTTTGACCGTTTTAGAAAGATTGGGTTGCTTTGTTTTAATCATCATACTTTTTTGTGTATAGGTCAGCAAGTGTTTTTTATATTTCTCATGATAAGTCTGAATGGATTGATTGATTTTTTCTAAGAATTTATTTAAAGTGCCGGAGGAACAGTTAGGGAAAAAAAGGACGAAAGTATCACCACTGATCCGACAAGGAATCTCATATTGGCTAGCAGCTGATTTTAAGTCATGTGCAATTTCCACCAGAAGATGGTCGGAATGCGTATGGCCAAGAGTTTTATTAAGTTGTTTTAGGCCTTGAATCGTCAGAACATAAATACCAAGGGGTAAAAAGCCCGGTTCGTTCAGCTCTTTCAACTTCAATTCAAACTGAGTGTGATTGTGAAAACCGGTCAGAGGATCAAAATTATTTAGGTATTCTAGGGTAGATGACATCGTGTTCAGATCTGACACATCTTTTATATGACAAAGGGTTAAACCGTCACCAACTTTATGTAAGGTTGTATCCAGAACTTGGATAGATAACGTTAAATCATGTTGGTATTGAAAGTAGAGATTGATTTTTTCGCCGGTATGCTGAACCCGCTCCATAATTTCTTTTGCATAATCATAGGGGAAGGCTTCGAAGATGCTATCACCTTGAATGGTTCTTAGTGACTTGCCAAAAAGCTTAAGATTATTCTGAGGGACATCCACGATATATCCGCTTTGATCAATTAAGAACATGGGTGTTTCTAGATGTTTGAAATACAGGCCTACTTTTGTTCGAAAGCTTTCATTATATGCTTCACTTTTTAGAAACTCAGTTTGATTGGTGAATATTAAGAGCAAAAGGGATGTTTTTTGGAATTTAACAATTTGATGATTTAAAAGAAGCTTAGAGATTAAGCCACTTGGATAAGTCAAAAGAAATATTTTGTTTTCATATTTTATATCTAGAGGTAATTGGCTTAAATTAAGCAGATTCGTGAAAGTCTTCTCATACTTATCCAGCATAAACAGTTTCGAGAAAGTATAATTACGGTATTCTATATGCCCAAAATGATTAATAAGGACAATACCTTTCTCGTCATGGGCAAATAATTCTTCAATTAAAGTGAAATCTAAATGGCTGATATGACTTGAACTTTTCTCTTTTTGATTGCTGGTCAAAACGTCAATATGGCTCTTAATCAAAAGCTCGACGCTGTTTTGTAAGTCGGACATAATAACCTCCACCCATCATTTACCTAAATAATAGCTTATTGCTTTAGCTATTATATCATAAATTTATGTGAATCACATCACAGAATAAAAGTTAACATAGTATTTAACAGAACATTACGTAATTTGTTAAGGTAATATGGTATAATTATAGGATATAGGTTCATTTAATCATAGAACTAGGAGATGTTAAATATGTCAAAAAATCTAATAGCAGCCATAGATGTGGGCTCACATGCCATAAGAATGAAAATCGGTGAAATCAATAAATCAGGAGATTTTAGACTGCTAGAAAAATTTCGGAAAATAGCAGTATTAGGTCATGACACCTTTGCCAATGAAAAAGTAAGCTTTGAGTCTGTAGATAAAACATGTGAAATACTCAAAAACTTTAGAATGACAATGGATGATTACGGTGTGAAGCGGTATGTTATGATGGCTACCAGCGCCATTAGGGAAGCTTCAAATAAAGATTATATAATGGATCAGATTAAGCTTAAGACAGGTCTTGATATACGCATTATTGATAATTCTCAAGAACAGTATCTCACGCTAAAAGCACTGAAACACAAGTTGGATAATTACAATACAATCATCACAGAAGGTGCCGTTGTCATCGTTATTGGCGCCGGAAGTATTCAGATTACAACTTTTTTAAAGGGTGAGCTAAAATCCAGTCAGAATGTTAAAATGGGTGCCCTAAGAATTAAAGAAATATTAGGGTCACTTGAAAATCAAACCACAAAATATTACAAAGTCCTTAGAGAATATATTGAAGCTAACTTGGAAGACTTGGACTTTTTAAAAGACAAGGATGACTACAAGCATTTAATTGTTATTGGTGGCGAAATTGGAGTCATTCAGAGCTTGATGGATGATGAAGCAACAGAAGCAACATACACCATGAAAAAGAAGGATTTTCGTTCTATATCAGACGAAGTCATGTCTAAAACGACAGATGAGATTAAAAGAGACTATGAGATCAAGAGAGAAGGAGCTGAAATCATCGTACCTTCTTTAATGCTTATCAATATGTTTATTGACAAAACCACTGCAGGAGAAATCATCATACCCAACATATCTTTAGCAGACGGGATTATTCGTTATATTCATGAGGATATCTATAATCTCCATACGGATGATTTATCTACTCGGGACATCATATCAAGTGCAACTGTATTAGCTAAAAAATTTAATTATGATGAAACCCATTGCAAACATGTTGAAACCCATGCATTATTACTTTTTGATAAGCTAAGAAAGATTCATGGAATGAAAGAAGAGCGGATTTTACTTCGTGTAGCGACGATCTTACATGATATAGGGAAGTACATAAGTCTAGATCACCACAATGAGCATTCTTATAATCTTATTAAGTCCTTGGAATTGTTTGGCATGTCTAGAATGGAAGTGGAGATGGTGGCAAATATTGCCAGGTACCATGGCATTGTGGTACCTAAGGATCAAGATCAAAATCTAGCGGCATTGCCTACAAAGGAAAGAATAATTGTAGCAAAGCTCATTGGTATCCTTCGAATGGCAGATGCTCTGGATCGAAGTCACAAACAAAAAGTTAAGATTGAGTCCGTTAGAATAAAAGATAAAGAATTAATTATTAAAGGAAAATCTGCAAAGAATACCACGTTAGAAGAATGGAATTTTGCTAAGAAATCAGAATTTTTCAAAGAAGTGTTTGGGATTAAGCCCATTCTAATTATTACACGTAACTTATAGGGGGCAGTGAAATGAATGTAGATTTGAATGATCGAAAGTTATATGAAAACAGAGAACTGTCATGGTTAAGCTTCAACAGAAGGGTGTTAGAGGAGGCTCAAAATCCGGAGAACCCGCTTTTTGAGCGAATTAAGTTTCTTTCTATTGTTAGCTCCAACTTGGACGAATTTTTTATGGTACGGGTAGCCTCTTTAAAAGAACAAGTCAATGTAGGTTATGAAAAACTTGATTTTTCAGGCATGAATGCAAGTGAGCAGCTTGAGGCCATAACCGCTTATACTCACGAAATGGTTGAAGACCGAGGTAACCTTTATAAAAGGGCCATCATACCGGGATTGAAAAAAGTCGGTATCCACTTTTTATCACCAAGAGAGCTGAATCAAGATCAGAGTGACTACATAGATGAATATTTTGAAGATTTCATCTATCCGGTACTAACACCGATGGGTGTGGATGCCAGTCGCCCTTTCCCCTTGATTTTGAATAAAAGCCTTAATGTAGCCGTTATCCTTAAGAAAGAAGAAGAAGAGGTTTTTGCCACAATACAAGTACCTTCCGTATTGCCTAGATATGTCACAGTACCAAGTGAAAATTCTGATGAGAAGTCATTTGTGTTACTAGAAGATATCATCATGAATAATATTGATAAGATCTTTGTAGGGTACCATGTGAAGTGTTCGAGTGCCTATCGGTTAACCAGAAATTCGGATTTATCCATAGACGAAGAGGAAGCCCAAGATTTATTGATAGAAATCGAGAAATCTATCAAGAAAAGAAAATGGGGCGAAGGTATAAGGCTTGAGGTACAGAGTCATATAGACACGAAGCTGTTAAAAAAGTTGAAAAAATCTGTCGACATCCATTCCAAAGATATTTATTACATTATCGGCGCGGTTGATTTAACGTTTCTAATGAAATTATACAGTCTTAAAGGCTATGATCATCTGAAATTTAGAGACTTTGATCCATGTGAACCCAAAGATTTATTAGGAGAGACAGACTTATTTGAAGCAATTCACAAGAAAGATATATTCCTCTCTCATCCTTTTGAAAAATTTGATGCTGTTGTAGATCTTATAACCGCCGCTGCAAAAGACGAAAAAGTTTTGGCCATTAAGCAAACACTCTACAGAGTCAGTGGACAATCACCTATTATTAAAGCCCTTGCTGCAGCTGCTGAAGCAGGCAAGCAGGTTACGGTATTGGTCGAGCTTAAAGCAAGATTTGATGAAGAAAACAATATACAATGGGCCAAAAGCCTTGAAAAATCGGGGTGCCATGTTATTTATGGTCTTGTAGGATTGAAAACACATAGTAAAGTTACTTTGATTGTTAGAAGTGAGGCTTCCGGTATAAGGCGTTATGTTCATCTGGGAACAGGAAACTATAATGATATAACGGCAAGATTCTACACGGATGTTGGCTTATTAACTTGTAATGAGAAAATGGGTGCAGATGTATCCGCAATATTTAATGCCATTTCAGGTTATTCCGATACACCTAAGTTGTTGAAAATTGCTATGGCACCTACAGGCCTTAGAGAAAAATTTGTAGAGTTGATTCATCGCGAAATCCAACATGTCCTTCAAGGTAAAAAAGGAAAAATCATTGCTAAAATGAATTCTTTATGCGATCAAGAAATGATTGAAGAATTCTATAAAGCATCTATTGCCGGTGTTGAGATAGAGTTGATTGTCAGAGGAGTTTGTTCCTTGATTCCCGGTATTGAAGGTGTAAGTCATAACATTACGGTTCGAAGCATTATTGGTAAATATTTGGAGCATAGTCGAATCTATTATTTTGAAAATGATGAAGATGAAGAAGTCTATCTCTCAAGTGCTGACCTCATGCCAAGAAATCTTGATCGCCGTGTGGAGTTGTTTTTCCCTATAGAAGACGAGAATATTAAAGCCAGAGTGAAAAACATTCTGGAAATTCAGTTGGTGGATGTGGTTAAAGGTAAAATCAAAGACAATGCATGTAGATACAATCGGATAGATCGCCGGGGCAAACTGGTTATAAACTCTCAAGAGTATTTTGAGGATGAAGCGCTGAAAAGTGAAAAAGAATATGTTACAGAAATTGAAAGAGATGTATTTAGACCGGTAAGTGCAGAAGTCATAGAAGAGTCCTTTGGCTTTAGTAAAAAGGATAATGCTTGACAGAAAATAAGAATTGATATATTATAAATATAAGTTTTTATGAATAATAATACAGAGGTGATGTTGTGGCAGTGAATCTAAAAGGGAGAAGTCTTTTGACATTGAAGGATTTTTCTAAAGCGGAAATTGAATATTTACTTGATTTATCCAAGGACTTGAAACAAAAGAAACGTATGGGTATTAAAGGAGAATTACTTGCAGGCAAGAATATTGCATTGATTTTCGAGAAACCATCAACAAGAACAAGATGTGCTTTTACTGTAGGATGTGTCGATGAAGGTGGACACCCTGAATATCTTGGAAAAAATGATATTCAGCTTGGGCATAAAGAATCCGTTGAAGATACAGCTCGGGTTCTTGGCAGACTATTTGATGGTATACAATTTCGAGGCTTTAAACAGGAAGTTGTTGAGAAATTGGCCAAGTACAGTGGTGTACCGGTATGGAATGGTTTGACAGATGATTACCATCCGACTCAGATTCTGGCGGATTTACTGACCATTAAAGAACAGTTTGGTTATCTAAAAGGTTTAAATTTTGTCTATGTAGGCGATGGGCGTAACAATATGGGAAATAGCCTTATGATTGGTATGACAAAAATGGGTGTTAATTTCAAAGTCATTGCCCCTAAAAGCTTATGGCCGGACTCGGATTTGATTCAGGTGTGCCAAGAATACGCGAATGAATCAGGTGCCCATATCGTGTGTACAGAAGACGTGACACAAGTGGAAGGGGCAGATGTGATTTATACAGATGTCTGGGTATCCATGGGGGAAGAAGCACAAGCAGAAGAGAGACTTAAGCTTCTAAGACCTTATCAAGTCAATCAAGAATTATTGGAGATGACATCTAAGGCTGAGACCATTGTTATGCACTGTCTACCGGCTGTAAAGGGTTATGAGATTACTGAAAATGTTTTTGAGAAGCATGCCCAAATTATATTTGATGAGGCAGAAAATAGAATGCATACAATTAAAGCGATTATGGTAGCGACAATATAGAGATTAAACAAGAATCATAAACAATAATAATAGCAAAAGCCAGTCGAGAAATAATCGTCTGGCTTTTATTAAATTCCCCCATCAACGGTTATGATTTGACCAGTGATATAGTCAGCTGCATCAGAGGCAAGAAATAAAACGACATTGGCAATATCTTGAGAGGTACCCATACGCCCAAGCCCTATATCGGATATGAGTGTTTCCTTTTCAGAAGCAGATAGCCACGCATTCATATGTGTATCAATAACACCACATGCAACAGCATTCACACGTATGTTCGAAGGCGCTAGTTCTTTAGCCAATGCTTTTGTAAAGCTATTGACCCCGCCTTTTGTTGTAGAATAGGCCACTTCGCAAGAGGCACCGGTATCACCCCAAATAGATGAAATGTTCAGGATGACCCCCTTTTTTTTGGAAACCATCATAGGTATGACAAATTTACTGGTATGAAATAAACCGGAAAGGTTTGTGTTGAGAAGTTGGTGCCATGTATCTACGGACATATCTGTCAGTAAGCCCATATAGGAACATGCGGCATTGTTGACCACGAGGTCAAGGTGGTCTGTGTAATCTGTGATAGACTCAAAAAGCTTATGGGTGTCTTCATAAGAGGCAACATCAGAAGTCATCCATAGACAGCGTGCGCCTAGAGTCTTTATTTTTTGTGCTACATTTTCAAGGGCAAGTTGACTTTTTTGGGAGGTTATAATCAAATCATAACCGTGTTCGGCCAGCGTGATGGCAATTGCTTCACCAATACCTCTTGAGGCTCCGGTGACAAGTGCTACTGGTTTTTTAATCATACAGGAGGTCCTTCTTTCTATTGTGGTTTTATCTATACTATACAAGAAATCGGGGATTAATACAAAGGAAATTGGAACCTTAGATCAAACCTTTAAATAAGTGTTACAAAGCTTTTATTTTGTGAAATATATGTTATTATATAGGAAGTGAATATGGAGGGTACCAGGAATGGATAAATTGACGAATCATATGGGCTTATTGTTGGGCATAACTTTGGGTATTATAGCTATGTCCTTTATTGCTGTTATAGAAATGAACGGCGAAGAAAAGGTTGCACAGGAACAAATAAGAATTGAATTAGAAGCTCAAAAAATGAGAGATCAGGAACTGTTGGATGCTGAACGGGAAGCTGAAGAAGCAGAGAAGGCTATACCGGCGTCAATTAACGGTCTATTTATCGGCTTTGACACGTCCGGTGCTTTGACAGATGTTCTTATGGTGGGTCACATTGACCCTAAAGAGAATAAGGTACAGCTTATTTCTGTACCTAGAGATTTGGAAATCTACTTTGATGAAGAGCCTTTTAAAACCATTAAAAAAAACAATCCAAAAAACAGAATAGCTCATGCTAAGCTCACTGAAATATATTCCCTGATAGGCGGGGATGAGAGAGCCCTTGAAGATGTACGCGTGATTGTTGAGGGTATTACAGGCTTGGAGATTGATTATATTATGACCATTGATACCTCAGGTTTGCGCGAAGTGGTGGATGCGGTTGGTGGTGTTGAGTTTGATGTGCCACAAAGAATGTATTATTCAGATCCGGTTCAGGATTTGTATATAAATTTACAACCTGGACCCCAACTGCTGGATGGGGATAAAGCCGAGCAACTGGTCAGATTCCGCAGATATAGAATGGGTGATTTACAAAGGATTCAGGTTCAGCAAGCGTTTATTGCTGCCATGGTGGATCAGGTTTTAGGGTCTAGAGATTTTAATCAGATTAACAAGTTGATTTCTAAAGGTTATAAGTATATTGATACGGATTTTGGTATGGTTGTTATGTTGAAATATGCTGAATTTTTCTTTAATCTGGAGTTGGAGCATGTGCTATCACCTGAGAACATGATCACCATCCCTTCCCATGGGGAGATGGTGGATGAAAGATGGTTTCAGTACTTTGAACTAAAAGAAGCAAGAGAGGCTGTAGATGCACTGATTCATAATAGAAATGCTTCAGTTGATTTCTCAGATTTAGATGAATAACAGATTTAGATGAATAACAGATTTATCCGTAGAAAAATAATAATTAATCTTTGATAAAGCATGTATATAGGAGGCTTCACTGTGTCGAAAAAAAAGCAGAAAAAACAATTGGTTAACAAATTCATACAGATATTCTTATCTACCTTTGCTCTGCTCATGGCAGTCGTGGGAATAGGTACAGTTATCTATGTCGTAGTAATGGGAAACAGTATCGGTGGCATGTTGGATTTATCTAAATACAACTTAACGGAATATGGTGCAAATGCGGCAGATCCGGATGGAAAAAACATTTTCGGAGACAAGAAATTGACCACATTTGCTGTTTTTGGAGTGGATGAAGACAGTTATCGAACTGATGTGACAATGGTTGTTTTTTTTCATCATGAAAGCGGTAAGGTGGATATACTTTCAGTTCCAAGAGATACGAAGGTTAAAATACCCGATGATATGTACAGTACAATTAAAGAGAAGAGAAGTGATGTGAAACAGTTGGTCAAGATTAATGCCATACCTGCTTATGTTTCTGAAAATCGAAACGAGGCATCCGTAGCAGTTCTTGAAAGCAATTTAGGTATTCCCATCGACTATTATGTAAATATCAAATTAGATGTGTTTAGGTATATAGTGGATACAATAGGTGAAATCAAGATTGACATACCTATGAACATGAAATATAGTGATCCATTACAGAATCTATATATTAATCTTGAAAAAGGTGAGCAATACATTAATGGTGCGCAAGCTGAACAATTGGTCAGGTTCAGATCCGGTTATGCCAGCGCCGATGTAGGTCGTGTTGAGATGCAACAAGTATTTATGAAGGCTTTTGTTGAGCAATTACTAAATACAAAAAATAGACTCAATATGGTAAATGTTGTCGGTGCTGTTCTTGTAAAGGTCGATACGAATTTTGAACACGCGGTAGATTATCTAATTTTCCTTGACCGAATCAAACCTGAGAACTTTGTTATGCATATGTTGCCAAGAGACCCTAGCGACAAAGGCGGTTCATATTATATTTATGACTATGATGCGACAAAGGCGCTCTTAGACAAAATCATCAATGAACCTTTTTTGGCTTCTGAAAATATAGATGAAGCGGTTATTGATGTATCACCGGAGGAAATTATAGATGTAAAAAGTTTAACCATATCGGTACAAAATGGCACCAATATTAAAGGCCTTGCAGGTAAAACGAGAGATATGTTAAAAGAACAAGGCTATGATCCTATCGAAACAAAAGATTATGAAAATAAACCGGTAGAAAAGACAAAAATATATGTCCCCATACCAGAGGCATATGCTGAAATAAAGACACTTTTTAAGGACTCTGAAATGATTTTTCAACCGGAATTAATGAATCAGACACATCAGATCGTTATAGTTCTAGGGAATACAGAAAAATAAAGATAGAGGTGGTTTATGATGAACAAAAAAATGAGTGTTATAATAGGCTTGTTATGCATGGTTATTATGGTTAGTTGGATTGTTGGTATCAGTATGGAAGCAGGGTCAACAGAGCCTGGTACGGTGAACGACCCATTGGTTACCAAATCCTATGTCGACCAGAAAATAAGTGAAGTCATCAATCCAAATGGATCTGCAGGAGAAACTGAAGAGATGGATATGAAGGCAATTTATGCGTATATTGATCAAAAGATAGCCGGACAATCGGGTAGTGCTTATGTTGTCGTAGAAGCCGAAGTCGGAGATACGATTATATGCGGCGGTGGAACAGAGCTTATTCTGCGAGCGGGTAAAGCTACAGTAATTCAAGGTGCCAACGGCGATGGGTTGGCGGACTTAACTCAAGGCTTAGACCTTAAAGGTGGGGCTTTTGTACCTATGCAGCATCATCTCTTGATTTCAAGGGATGACGGAAGAGGTATAAAGATTACAGAGAAAGCCTTTATCATGATTAAGGGGGCATATACATTAAAATGAGATCAAGTAGAAAGACCATCAACATACTAGGTACCAAGTTCCATTATGTCACAAGATCAGAAGCCGCAGCCTTTATTGTAAAATGTTTACAAGAACGGAAGAAAGCTTCTGTTTTTACGCCAAATCCTGAAATTGTTATGGAAGCCTATCATGATTTGAGATTACAAGCTATACTTAATAAGAGTGAACTGGTGGTTCCAGATGGTATAGGCGTTGTCATTGCTTCAAAAATACTGGGTCAGCCATTACCAGAAAGAGTGGCAGGGTATGATTTGGTTCAAGAGGTCTTTAGGCAAATCGAACATAAGGAAATAAAAGTTTATTTTTTAGGTGCCGGTCAAGGCGTAGCCGAACTGGCCAAGAGAAAAATGGAAGAAAAACATACCAACTTAAAAATTGTAGGTGTCCACAATGGCTATTTTGATCATGATAAGGATATTGTAGAGCAAATTAATGCTGCAAAACCGGATTTTCTCCTTGTCGGACTGGGTGCACCCAAACAGGAATACTGGATAGAAAGCAACAGAGAAGCACTCAATGCAAGTGTATTAATGGGTGTTGGTGGATCATTTGATGGGATGTCGGGGAAGGTCAAACGGGCTCCGGATCTGTATATTAAATTAGGCTTAGAATGGTTTTATCGTTTAATTACCCAACCTACTCGGGCAAAAAGAATGCTTAGACTACCTGTATTTTTATCAAAGGTTATCATTGAAGGTAAGAAGTACCTATAGGAGACGGAAGATGGAATTAATAAGAACACGTAAAGCATGGGTGGATTACCTATATATCATAGTTGGTGTGACCATAATGGCAATCGCAATCAATGCTTTTTTTGAGCCTTTAGATATGGTTACCGGAGGTGTTACCGGTATTGCTATTATTATTAAAGGGTTATCCTTAGACATGGTCCAAGGTGGTATACCCCTATGGTTGACCAATATGGTCATTAATATTCCTCTATTTGTATTGGCGATTATTATGAAAGGTAGAGATTTTGGCAGGCGAAGTTTATTTGCAACCTTTTTTTTATCTTTTGCTCTATTTTATACGCAGTGGGTTCCTGTTTTGACCAAAGATATACTTCTAGCCAGTATTTTCGGTGGTGTGTTGGCGGGTGTTGGTTTGGGTTTGGTTTTTTCGGCCTTTTCAACAACGGGTGGTACAGACCTTGCTGCCAGTCTGATTCAACATATGATTAAGCATGTATCGGTAGCCGGAATCATGATGATTTTGGATTCGATTATTATCTTTTCAGGCGTCTTATTTTTTGGAGCTGAAGCAACACTATACGCCGTTATTTCGGTTTTTATTTCAGTTAAGGTCATTGATGCCATACTAGACGGCTTACATTTTTCAAAGGCAGCATTCATTATTTCAGATCATCATAAAACCATTGCTGAAAATATTATGTCAGAACTGGATAGAGGTGTAACCGGTTTAGTAGGAGAAGGTATGTTCACAGCTTCAGCTAAGCATGTACTTTTTTGTGTCGTATCGAAAAGAGAAATTGTCAAACTCAAAGAAATCGTCAAATTATCAGATCCTAGAGCATTTGTCATTGTAACAGATGTTAGAGAAGTTCTGGGAGAAGGATTTAAAGAGTATGAGCATTATGAGTTCTAAAAGATTCACTATAGAAAGCCGTCTTTAAGCTATGAAAAATGGGCATTATGTAATGGATTTTATTTGAGATATAAAAATTATCATTAAATCTATGATTTTAGATTTTTGTGATGTCGAAAAAAGCAAGATAACTTCGGTGAAGTTGCCCATAGACGGTAGTAAATAATGACATAGAGCATGCTAAACTTCGTTATAATCTCTATAAATAAACGAAGGATGTGTTCAATAATACATGAAAGAATCCACCGTATGCAATATGAACAAATTGTGTCTAAGCCTTTTGTTGAATTAACCAATGGTTTTAAGCAAATAGATATAGTATAGTTATTTCCATGAGTTACAGCAATACCTAACAGTTACAAAATAATAACACTTTGGATTATAACAATTCGCAAGGGGGCACGCGCAATATGGCAAGTTTATCATTGAAAGGCATTAAAAAAGTATATCCTGGTAATGTAACAGCGGTACAGGATTTTAATCTTGATGTGGCAGACAAAGAGTTTGTAATATTTGTTGGACCATCAGGATGCGGTAAGTCTACAACGCTTAGAATGATTGCTGGACTAGAAGACATCAGTGAAGGTGATCTTTATATCGGGGACAAGAGGGTCAATGATGTAGAACCTAAAGATAGGGATATTGCTATGGTTTTCCAAAACTATGCTTTATATCCGCACATGACCGTATATGATAATATGGCTTTTGGGCTTAAGTTACGTAAAACACCAAAGGCAGAAATTGACAGACGTGTACAAGAAGCAGCTAAAATTCTTGGCATAGAGGTATTATTAGATCGTAAACCTAAGGCATTATCAGGTGGTCAAAGACAACGTGTTGCTATGGGACGTGCAATTGTCAGGGAGCCTAAGGTATTTTTAATGGACGAACCATTATCCAACTTAGATGCTAAATTAAGGGTTCAGATGCGTGTTGAGATTTCTAAATTGCATAGAAGGCTTCAAACAACAATTATCTATGTCACACATGACCAGGTTGAGGCCATGACTTTGGGTACAAGAATTGTTGTTATGAAAGATGGTATCATACAACAATGTGATTCTCCTACAAATCTATATGAAAGACCAAACAATGTATTTGTTGCAGGTTTTATTGGTTCACCGCAAATGAACTTCTTAGAGGCAAAAGTTGAAAAAACTGATGATGAAGTATCATTACTTTTTGGAACCAATTCAGTTATACTGATTGAAGAAAA
The DNA here is from genome assembly GCA_002841435.1 of Firmicutes bacterium HGW-Firmicutes-3. Classification (GTDB taxonomy): domain Bacteria; phylum Bacillota; class Clostridia; order Lachnospirales; family Vallitaleaceae; genus Petrocella. Next base: position 21,535 of record PGZS01000024.1, read on the forward strand.
AGCTAAGAAGCTTATAGATGGTGGTTACATTGGTAAAGAAATTATTATGGGTATTCGTCCTGAAGATATTCATGACGAAGTGGCTTTTATTGAATCACATCCTAAAGCTTTGGTTAATTTCGAGGTTAATGTTACTGAAATGCTCGGAGCAGAGATTATTCTGATTGGCTCAGTGGATACCTATGAGTGTACCGCGCGTGTAGGTCCTAGATCAGTAGCGAAACCTGGTGAAACTATTAAAGTAGGTTTTGATTTAAAAAGACTGCATATATTTGATAAAGAAACAGAGCAAGTTATTACAAACTAGCATAAAATAAATATAAATTCGAGGGAATGCACAAAAATGTGTATTTCCTCTTTTAATTTTGAATAATATACTATAGAATAGAATTAGGTTTAGCTCGAAGTGAATTGTAGCTATACAAGTAGCTCATTACTGAGTATAAGGAGACTATCATATGATATCTAATCAAATATTGCAAACGACCATCGATGGACTTAAAACCATAACAAGAATTGAACTCAGTGTTATG
>PGZS01000025.1 GCA_002841435.1 Firmicutes bacterium HGW-Firmicutes-3
GTCGTATACCTTGCGTATATGAAGTGCTACTTGTGTCTTATCATTCTGAGAATGCACAGTCGCACTTGTTGACTGTTTTTTATTGTCAAAATATGGGTAAAGTCACTCAATCATCGATTCAAACTTTAGGAGGAATCATATGTCAATATTTACCGGATCTGGCGTAGCAATAGTAACACCAATGAATGCAGACGAAAGTGTTAATTATGACAAGTTAAGAGAACTGATTGATTTTCAAATCGATCACGGCACCAACTGTATCGTTATATGTGGTACCACTGGTGAAGCATCCACACTCACCGATGAAGAACAATTAGAATGTATTCGTGTGGCTGTTGAACATACCAATAAGCGTGTACCCGTTATGGCCGGCACGGGTAGTAACCATACCGCCCATGGTATCGAACTGTCACAAAAAGCAGAAGCACTTGGTGCAGACGCCTTACTACTTGTGACACCCTATTACAACAAAACCACACAAAAAGGTCTCATCCGTCACTATACGGATATTGCAGCTGCTGTTAATATACCTATTATGCTCTATAACGTTCCATCAAGAACAGGTCTTAATATAGAACCTTCAACAGCAAAAGCGCTATCTCTTGTTGACAACATCGTTGCTATCAAAGAAGCCAGTGGTAACATTGCTCAAGTAGTTGATCTTGCCCATGCAGTAGAAGGTCGTTTGGACATATACTCCGGTAACGATGATCAGATTCTCCCCCTTCTTGCCCTTGGTGGCAAAGGTGTTGTTTCTGTTATTGCCAACATCCTACCAAAAGAAACCCATGATATCGTGGCCAATTATAGAACTGGTGACTTAGAAGGTGCCCTTGCCAGACAGCTTAAGATGCATGAACTGACAAAAGCCATCTTTTGTGAAGTCAATCCTATTCCTATTAAAAAAGCCCTTAATCTTATGGGAATGAATGTAGGACCTACAAGAGGCCCACTTTTTGAAATGGAACCAGCCAATGTTGAGCATCTACGAAAAGCCATGCTTAAGATGGGCTTGAACTTGCAATAAAAGGAGGTTTGCCATGACACGTATCATTATGCACGGTTGTAACGGTAAAATGGGTCAGGTTATATCCTCATTGGTGGCTGATAACGATCAAGTGGCCATTGTCGCCGGTATTGACCCTTATATGGGTATAGAAAACCCTTACCCGGTGTTTGAAACACCAGATCAATGTGATGTAAAAGCGGATGTCATCATCGATTTCTCAAATGCAAATGCCGTAGATGCCATCTTAGACTACAGTGCCAAAACAAATACCCCTATCGTCGTATGTACCACAGGTCTTAGTGATGACCAATTAGCACATCTTAAGGCGATAAGCGAAAAAGTTGCCCTATTGTTTTCAGCCAACATGTCCCTTGGTATTAATTTACTTATTAGTTTGGCTCAAAAAGCAACCAAGATTCTTACCGACGCTAACTTTGATATTGAGATCATTGAGAAACATCATAATCAGAAGGTGGATGCTCCAAGCGGTACGGCCTTAGCCATCGCAGAAGGCATCAACTATACGCTGGATCATACTTATAATTACAAATATGATCGTAGTGCAGAGCGCATCAAACGGCCTAAGAAAGAGATTGGTATCCATGCCATTCGTGGTGGTACCATCGTTGGTGAGCACGACGTCATTTTTGCAGGCGAAGATGAGATCATCGAAATCAATCACAAAGCCATGTCCAAACGTATTTTCGCCGTAGGTGCTGTGAATGCAGCCAAGTTCTTAGACAGCAAACCTGCAGGTCTCTATAACATGGGCGATCTTATGACGTTTTAGCAAACAAAGAGGCTACGCCTCGTTTTGCGAAGCAAATTGTTCACGGCAGGAAAGATCCTTAACGTTTTCTGCTATGTTTCAAGGCAGAAAACTATAGTAGGACTTTCCTAGAGTAAAAACAAAGAGGCTACGCCTCGTTTTGCGAAGCAAATTGTTCGCGGCAGGAAAGATCCTTTCAGGAGGCGACGAATGCAAACAGAATATAATTTGATCATTATCAGTGTGGATGCCCTAAATAAGTTGGACTATAAAACCTTATTAAGCCTGCCGACCTTCGCAAGCTTTATTCGTGACGGTGCTCATGTTAAAGAAGTGACCAGTGTTTACCCAACCGTTACCTATACATGTCACACTTCTCTGTCTACCGGCCACTATCCTTCTTCTCATGGCATCTATAACAATGAGCTTCCTGATCCTGCCAAAGCAACCCTTCAGGATTGGCATTGGTATGAGAGGGACATTAAGGTACCTACTTTTTTTGATTATGCCACCCAAGCCGGTCTAAAAACCGCCACTGTCTTATGGCCGGTTATGGCTGGTGCTAACATTGATTACAATATCCCTGAGATCTGGTCACCGGACCATACTATAAGCCGCTTTAAGCTTTTCTGGGATTATGGCACTAAAAACATGCTATGGCCGGTGATTAAGTATAAGCGACTGTTAAAAGGCACCACCCAGCCTTATCTGGATAATTTTAGCGAAGCTGTTTCCCATTACATCTTAAAGAAGAAAAAACCAAATCTTATGGCCATACATTTTACTGAGCTAGATACCATGCGACATATTTATGGCCTAAAGAGTAAAGAAAGTCTTAAAGCCTTAAAGCGTATTGACCAACGGATTGAACGATTAATTCAAACCCTAGAAAAAAACGGTCAACTTGCTCATACCAATATTGTCTTACTTGGAGACCACGGCACTCATGATTTTGATACCGTTATTGAGATCAATAGTTTATTCAAAAGAGAAGGCCTTTTAGAAACTGATTCCAAAAATAAAATCATCTCTTGGCAGGCCTATGGCTGTACCTGTGGTGGTTCTTGTCAGATTCACATTCATGAGAAAGCTACAGAAGAGACTCGGACAAAAATCAAAGAGGTACTTGAGGCTTTTACTAAGATGCCGGAAACGCCCCTACGTTTTATGTTGACCCATGATGAAGCCACCGAAAAATACAATCTCTCCGGAGATTTTAGCTATATTCTTGAAGCAAAGGACTGTCATGTTTTTAGAAACAGTACCTCAGGTAAAATCCTATATAACAGTAAAGAAGATTCTGACACTTATATTGGCGATCATGGTTTTATGCCTGAACACCCTGATCAAAAAACCTTACTCTTAATGAAAGGCCCTTCCATTAAAAAAGGCGCCGTGCTTTTGCACAGTCACCTGATTGATGAAGGACCTACCTTTGCCGCTTTACTTGGGCTTAAGATGGAAAAAGTAGAAGGTAGAGTATTAGAAGAACTGATGCATCTTTAAGACCTTAAGCATGGCTTTTTTTGAATCTGTCTCGTATTTGTATGTAAATATTGTAGATCAGCTGCTCTTTAAGTAAGATTAAAGTCAACCCATAGATGGCCATACCGATTATAATATCTATCCCAATAATGGCTAAATTACCCTTTGTTGAAGTACTTAGTATAGGATTTAGATAATGATTTAACACATACACACCACCACCCATAACCACAGCGGCCATAAAAGTCTTAAACAAGGTGTTAAAGAACCTATGAAGGGGAAATGAACTAAACTGTCTGCTAAAGAGAAAGAAGCTCAATATGGCACCACAGTAAAAAGCTATGGATGTACCGTTGGCAATACCTGCAAAACCATATTTGCCAACCAAAAGGTTGTTAAGCCCTATATTCACCAAAATAATGAAGCCGCCTATAAGCAAAGGGATTTTTCGAATGCCCAGCGTATAGTAGGCTTTATTTAATACATCGATAAATCCGAAAGCAATCATAAAAGAGGTATAGCCGGTAAAAGCTATGGTGGTAGCTATGGTCCCACTTGCATCAAAGACACCCCGTTCAAAAATTAGGGCAATCACATAAGGTCCGGTCAGAATCAGACCAATGGACATAGGAATCAAAAGTAACAAGACGCTCCTTAGAACGTTAATAACAGATTGATAAAGGCCTTCATGGTTTTCATCTAAGAATTTCTCATTAAACTTTGGAAACATGACCGCCGTGATGCCATATACCGTTGTTGTTACTATGGCTTTAAAAAGCATATTACCATAGTAAATAGCAGAGACATTTCCGTCACCTAAAAATGAAGCCGCCTTATTATCGATGACAATATTGAACTGATGGGTCAATGTAACAAGGATAATAGGAATGATGCCAACAAAAAAACCTTTAAGCGCCGGGTGCTTAAAGTCAATATGCCCCATAAGTGGCACCAGTTTATGTTTTATAACTGATGGCGCCAGGACAATCATTTGAAGCAACCATCCAATCATGGTTATTAGGGCTAGACCGGCAATACCGTGCTTTTCTATGCCGACAGCCAAATAGATGAAGAAGATAATATTATAAGGAAAACTGATTAGTGCCGGTAGGATAAACTTTTCATGGGCCTGCATAGCACCTACAAAAAGATAGGTTAGTGAAATAAACAAAATCGAGGGTATCATAATTCGTGTCATTTGAATGGTCATCTCAAGTTTTTCACCGGTATAACCGGTTGCAAATAACTTTACAACCCATGGTGCTGTAATATAGTAAACAACGCCCATAATTAAAGATAGTAAAACCACCACATTGAAAATACTACTAATGCCCTTGGTGTCTTCTTGGTTCTTTCTATAGCGGACAAATATCGGGATGATGTTGGTAGCTATGGCGCTGCCGATGCCAAGAAAAACACTGGTGGTCAAGCTTAAAGCCATAAAGAAAACATCGGATTCAAAATCTGCCCCCAAATTATGGCCGATAAAGGTATCTCTTAGTAACCCTACCACTTTAGCAATCAATGTTAGCCCAATGATGATCACAATCATGTTTAGGGATGAATCTTTTTTATTTCTTACCATGGGAACCTCGCATTTATCTGGATACGGTTGTCTTGGGATACAAGTCTGTCAATCGATAGGTCACTTTACTACCTGAAAATGTAAAACTAAGCGTCTGAAAACTGTCATACAGGTTCACACTGTTGTTGCCCGCCACTTGGTAAAAAAGACCATTTAAGTCAATATAACGAACACCTTCATACCATTGATTTTTGTCTTGGGTGGCTCCGGCGTTAATATAGAAAATATTCTTGCCAGACTTAGATGCAAACTCTTTTAAGAGTTCATGAATCTGTCGGCTCTCATAGTGGAACTGGCCTTTTTCACTATTTATAATACTCTTAGTTCCAAGAATAATGATTGTGTTTTGTGCCGTTGTTGTCAGAGTGGTTTTGAGTTTATTCCATTGTGTTTCATCGGTCATCACCATACTACCTTCATCCATGGCAAGAGAAATTAGCCTAGCACCTTCCATGTCCAAAACATTGTATTGGTTTCTGTAGATGTAATGATTTTTCGTGAGTTTATTTCCGTCAACTTGACTCTCACCGGCAAAAATACCGTAACCGGCAATGTTCATGGTTTCATATACTTTACGCATGACAATGTCATCAAGCAATCGGTTCTGTTTAACCGTTCTCCCAAAAACATTGACTGTAAAACCGGTACCAGGCAAGGCTTCATATAATGGGTCCTTGGCATTCGGATTGATTATGTCCAAGGTTATGCTTGCACGTTTTCCTTGATAGTAAGCTGTTAAGGTAGTTTTTCCTCCCTCCATAGGAATGAAGGTGTTGTTACTAATCGTACCGAATCCACCAGACATACTCCATGCAATCTGACCTGAATCAATGGCTACAGGGTTATAATTCATATCTCTGGCTAAAAGCTTAATGCCTATTGGTTTAGAAACCATATAAAAAGCGGTGCCTCAGACCTTATGCCTAATCCGATTAACACCTCAGGTACCGTCTCGTCCATAGGTACATTTTTTTGTGACAAGGTAAAGGCACCTTGACCACGAACTGCCATGGAAGGTATATCAACATCCTCTAAATACAAGGCATCTACAACACCATAATTTTGCAAATAATCTTGCATCTCTTCATGGGTAGCGCCAATGCTGCTTAGATTATACTCCACAACTATAAAGACCAAAGTACGACGGTCTGTCGTAATACCATAAACGGATCTGGCCATACGCTCGTTCTCTTTTTTATTACCTTCCCATACTTTTTCCCCGCCTTGAAGCAAAACGCCTTCGCCTTCTAGCGCTTCAAGCAGTAGATTTTCATTAATCTCACTGCCATCTAAGATATCCTTCATGGTACCGCTTATGGCACCGGTATAAGTAACGTCATGAGCCGTCATTTCAACCAAGGTTTCCATGTCATCTGGGTGGTTTTTGCTGTATATCGTCTCCAGTATCAAAGTCGGTTCAGACAACGCCATTTTCATAACATGAAGGTTCACCCAACCCTTCGCTGTAAGTCGTCCTCTAACCTCATAGGTTAAACCTTTGGTCACCTGCTCTGTCATGACTTTCTCATGTACCGCCGGTAAGGATGATGCGGCGGCATCTTGTTCGCTCATGATGAGCATGCCAAGAACAATGGCTATAGACATGAACCCAATATTTTTCATTATGATATACCAAGACTTTAAATACATCTAATACACCTTCTTAATAAAGATTTTTATAGCGTCATGATTTTTTCAAGCAATAGTTTGTTTTGATCTGCTTTTAAACGCATCTCCGTTACTTTATGGTGGATATTTTCTCGGATGTCTTCGTAATGATCAAAAATCTCATTCAAGATTTCTTTCACTTCTTCCGTCTCAAAATCCGTTACATCTTCAATATAAGGTTGATCCAGTTCCTTCATGTAATATCTGACTTTATGGGAATAGGAAAATCCAATCATAGGGACATCTTTTAGAGCTGCATAGAGTAAGGCATGAAGGCGCATACTAAGCACCAAGGTCATTTCTCCCATGATCTCAATCAAGGTTTTGGCGTCATACTTATGCCTTAATATAACAGGTTCACTTTCCATATAGCTTGAAATGGCTTCGCAAGTCACCAAATCAGCAGGATGCTTCATCGGAATGAGTATGATTTTGACACCATGTTTCGTGCTTAAATAGTCACAAATCTCAGCTATTTTTCTACTACACTTTTGGCTGTCCTTCCATTCTCTAAAAAGAACGCCCACCAGCTTATCACCTTTTTCAATATTGGCTTCCTTCAGTATCTCATCAACATGAACTTCAAGATGTGGGAAAGAAAAAACCGGATCAGCCGTTACATGAATCTCAGGACGTTCAATACCCATATGTTTAAGCTCATTTAGTGACATACGTTCTCGTAAAGAAATAATGTCCACTTGATTGACCACTAACTTCGTCAGAAACCGATTAAAGCGATGACCTATGGGACCGATTCCGTTGGCATAGAGCATGATTTTTTTTCTACATATTTTAGCAAACCATAGTATAAAGAGATAGTAATACAAGGATCTGTTACTGGTTTCATCCTGTAGTAGACTACCGCCACCCATAAGAACGATGTCACTCTTGTAGATGGCCTTGATGACCTTAATAAAATTAAACTTCTCAACAGCAAAAACACCATATTCCGTTCTGGTGCTGGGTGGGTTATTGGATAAAATGGTGATTTCATGTTCTAAGGATATTGCCCTTATGTCTTTACATATAGAGGTCAAAATAGCATCGTCTCCTGAATTAAAATAGCCATAATAGCCGGATATTAATATTTTTTTCATATCAATCAACACCCTTTCTATGGCCACATTTATACATGGCTACAATCATTGCAGCACAAACCCAGAAATAAATCACCATAAAAGGCAGTTCAAAAATGTTTTCAACAAAATTATGTATAAGCACACCAATCATGCCCGAAAAAATCCCATAAGCTAAAATCCGATCTTCCTTATCCCTAATACCTAGAATATATTTTACGCTATTAAAAAGTAAAGTCAGGATTAGGAGTGCAAACGTTGTGATGCCTACATATCCGGTTTCAATAAAAGTCTTTAAGTAATAGTTGTCCATATAAAAAGGTGCAAGGTTGTGATTGGTCGCGACTGCACCACCAAATCTACCTAAACCAAGACCGATGGCCTTATCATTGGTCACTTTATCAAGACCGTAATTGTATCTATAAATCCGCCCGCCATTCGCTGATTTCATCCTATATTCTTGAGTAAACATATAACTAAAACGGTTATAAATAGCGCCAATATTAAAGAGCGACGCCAATACCACCGCGAAAATAAATAAAATCATACGTCTTGCCATGAAAACGAAGAAAACGATAACGGACAAAAATGCTGCAATCCAAGCGCCTCTTGAGAAGGTCACCAAAAGGCTGACGCCCATTGCCAGTGTAAATATAAGGGCTATTATTTTAAGCAAAATATCCTTATGAGCTATAAACATTGCAAATCCAATAGGTATAAATAAAACCAAAAGAGACGCAAATGCATTGGGACTATCAATAATTGAGTAAGCTCTCGTGGTGATGGTCTCTCCGCTATCTACCCAATTACCCAGCATAGGTGCCTTCGTCAAATACTGATAGATACCGTGAAAACCTAGCAAACCTACGCCAACAATGAATGTCCATAGTGTCCTATGGATGGTGATTCTGTCTCTTAGCAACTGTAGTGCTAAATAGTACCAAAGAACATGTTGAACCACCACTCTAAAACCTTCAATGGCAACAGCAAAATCCGGTGAGTTGATAAATACTAGCAGCATAAATATCAGTGCAAAGAATGCAATTGGCAGATCCATGGCCGAATAGACATATCTTTTATTCCATATGATACGGCTATAAATAAAGAAAGCCACAATCACCAGAAAAAATAATTCATCCCATATACCCGATAAAGGTCCGGCAAAAATCCTGATAACCTTGTCCACATAAACATATAGGGCAATGACATAAATGAAGTTAGCTTCCTTAATGATGGCGCCGACAAAGCTGTTTGTTGTTATGTTCTTGTAGACCTCTCTAAAAAAGACAACCAGCCAACTTTGATCCCAAAGCTTTCGAAATGGTTTAAACGCTTTTTCGAAAATCTCGTCAACAAACAACAAAAAACGTATCAAAAAGAAATCCATAAACTTTTCCGAATGCGTCCTATTATGGGTTTTTGAATTAGGTTTCATGATATGACTGTGTTTCGCCATCTCCACCAAATTCACTATAAAATTGAATACAAAGCTTTCATATATTTTTCTTCTAAGAATATCCATGGTTTTCCCCATTTACTTGACTATTTTAAAATCCACAATTACAGAGGATAGCTTAACTTTTTCCGTCGTAAAGAAAAAGACATTACCAACCACCATCTCTTCTTTGCCCATTTTATAGACCGGGTCTTTATAAGACATTTCCACTCGAGATGTGACCAAAGCCTTTTTCTTAAAAGGATCCGATTCGGTTACCATCTGGCCATTATTATCCGGCAAAGCTAACATGTTGTCGATAATTTGAATATTGGTTACCGTACCGTTAATGTATTTTTTATCTTCTGCCAACTTGTCCCCAACTTCAATAGAAGCAAAATAGTCTTCTTGGAAAGGATAAGTCTCGACAGTAAATTCGACCATGACATTTTCTGTATTGGTCGTCAGATTAATGATGTTCTTGCCTGAGAATTTACTTATGGCACCCAAAATCACCACAATGATTAACATCAGAAACAGTAAATCAAATATATGTATTTTATTAAACAACTTACCTTCTCTCGTGATGAGCTTCATATTAATTCTCCTCTTCAACCATTTGGACGATTTTTGTCAAGGTCACGACTTCATCTGTCTTAAACCAAAAATCCAAACCTGCCTTGATTTCTTGTCCTGATAAATCCCGATACGGTCCATATTTGTTTACCTTTGCATCAACAGTTACACGAACAAGTTCCTTGGTTGGGTTCACCACTTCTACAAAAGTTCCACCGCTGGCAATGACTTCCTTAGACTCAGCAATACTAACATCTGTTACATACGCATCTTGATAGCGCCCGCTTGCTACAAGCTGATCGCCTACATGAATCCGTTCTCCCATGCCAAGTGGTAACTTATCCGTTTCAACCATAAAACTGACTCTATGGTCCGAGCTAATCGTGAAACCATCATCGACTTGACTTCTTGACATATATTTATAGGCACCAAAGAGTAATACAAGGATACCAAGTGCTATTAATATGTCAATACTATTGATTTTTCTCTTCATATTCTTATCCTCTCAACATTTCTTCATAGATCTCTACATATCTTTTTGCCATCGCTTCATCCGTAAACTCATTCATAACCTTGTCATGTAAACTCTTTCCAAGGCTTTGTGCCAGTGCCTGGTCTTCATAGATTTTTATGATAGATTCTGCTAGCTTCTTACTGTCATTATCCGGAAACAACAACCCTGTCACATTGTCTTCAATTAGCTCCGGGATGCCTCCCACCCTAGAACCTATGGAGGGCTTTGCGAATCTAGCACCTTCTAGCAGAGCGTAACATACAGCCTCACTATGGGAGGTGATGGTATTGATATCAATAACCTGATAAAAAGCGTCGATGTCTTTAACAAAACCAATGAGATGAACCGTCTCTTCCAGTTCATTTTTTCGGATAAAATCCTCATACTCATGCAAATATTTTTCATCTCCATAACCGGCAATCCATACAACAATATTTTCTGAATAAGTCTTGATAATCGTACATGCTCTTAGGAGTACGTCAATGCCTTTGACCGGATGTAATCTGGTAGCCGATCCGACCACAAAGCTGTTTTCTTTATACGGAATATTTTGTCTTCTACAAAAAGCTTCCTTCGTCATTTCTATATGAGGTCGATACTTAGCAATACCATTATAGGCCACAAATATATTTTCAAAACCTCTTCGAATCATGTCTTTTTTAAAATCTTTGGCCATGGTTATAAAACCATCAAAAGTCTTTAGACTTTTCTTATTTAACATGGTAAAAATTATTTTTTTATAGATGTTGTTGTCAAAATCATGTTCATAGTCGCTATGAATGGTGGTGATACACTTGACTTTGGTTTTGTTTTTTAACTTAGACACAATAAAATTGGCTCTGGCACCGTGGCAATTGATTAAGTCGAAGCCTTCCTTATGAATATAGTCGGCAAGCCTATTAACCACAGACATATCAAAACGATTCTTCTGTCTCATAATCGTCAAATCAATACCCTGCTCCTTAGCTTCTTTTGTAAAATCACTTTCAATAAAACAAACAAGTTTTATATCAATCATATCTTTTAGACACTTTAATAAGGTAATCACACTGGTTTTTGCACCACCGGTATCACCACCACTTATGATATGAAGAACCTTTAGTCTATTGCTACTATTCTCATTCATAATATACACCTTTCAATACCGTAGTTCTATAATATTCTATCATCCCTGTGAAACCCGGTCAAAAACCTTGGATAGCTGCTTTGTTAGATTCACCCGATCATACTGACGTATGGCTTCGTAGTTCGGCTGTACTTCCAGTGTTCCCTGCTTCCATCTGCTATAAATATCGCCGATACATGTTGCTATCTTATCTACTTCAGAACTGTCGACAACATAGCCTGTCTTGGTCTCTTCGATAACCATAGCCGCTGCACCATCTTTCGGTACCAGGCCAAATATGGTTTTTTGAGTATTAATATATTCAAATATTTTACCTGTATAAAAGTTCTTATCACCAACACCATTACCTACAATCAATAATAGGACATCTGAATTAAGAAGGCATTCAATGCTTTTCTTGTGTTCCATATAAGGATAGAACTTTACAATATTTTTGTTGCCCAACATACCTGATATTTTCTCAATATTTTGTTTAGAAAAGTCCCCTACAAACTGGAGCCTGATATCTTTCTCATCCACAATCTTATCCTCTATTGCCCTGTTAAGGGCTTTTAAGAAATAGTCCGGTTTTCTTCTACCATACATAGAACCGGCATACGTTATGGTTAGTTTTTCTCTTTTAGTTATCTCAACTTCCAGACCTTCAAAATCAGAAACGTCATAGCCGTTGGGTATGACAATTGATTTGTCCTTTAAGTCATAATCTTCCATAAACCCTTCCAGCATAAAAGGAGAATTTGTAATAAAGTAATCGCAGTTGGCAACCACATCGGCTTCCATCTTCTGCTCAATCTTTCTTCGATAGCTGCTGTAATTCATATCCAATATATAGGGATTCTTTGTCCACTCATCCCTAAAATCAACCACCCAAGGAATTTCTTTGTAGTGCTTTTTAACATAAAGGCCTAATAGATGGTCACTATAGGGATAAGAGGTACTATAAATAACATCCGGTTGAATCTCTTTTACATACTCAAGAATGCTTCTTCTGTTCTTTCTATACCAAAGCCATTCGCCATCCGGAATGAGCAATTTTCTAGATAAGAATTTACCAAGGATATGAAAGGGCTTCTTCCAATGGGTCAAATCATGACTCTTGGTCCGAATGATGCGTATATGTTTAACCTCATTACTTAGGGTAGGATCATTGACACCTTTTTTATGATCCACGGTGTATATAATAGGTTCCCAACCAAATTGTGGCAAATACTTAGCAAACTTCAAGGTTCTTTGTACACCGGCACCACCCATAGGTGGAAACTGATAGGCCAGCATCAATACTTTCTTCTTTTGCATTAAATAATTCCCTTTCCAAGCAGATGGTAATCAAAACCTATAGCGTTAATCTTTTCTGCATCATAGAAATTCCTTGTATCCAGAATACGTCCTTCTTTAACAAGTGGCTTGATTTCACTAAAATCAATCTCTTCGAAGGCTTTATGATTGACACCCAAAATAATCAGGTCAGAATCCTTACAGGCTTCTTTGATATCTGCTACTAGATGCTTATAATCCTTAACAAAAGGGTCATAGAGGCTAAGCCTAATGTCTCTGACTTCTTCAAAAAGCTCAACCAAATCAAGTATGGGGCTTTCTCTAAGATCATCTATATCCGGTTTATAAGTTATACCCAATATGGTAATTTTCTTGCCTGCTAATTGGCCGAGTATCTTTTTTGATTTGGAGAATACATGAGCCGGCATAGCATCATTGGTCTCTCTCGCTAACCTGATAATCTTAGCTGTTTGAGGGAATTTCTCAACAATAAACCAAGGATCTACCGCTAAACAATGGCCACCTACACCGGGTCCGGGCATGTGAATATCCACCCTTGGATGTTTGTTAGAAAAAGTTCTGACATCCCAAGCATTAATGCCTAGGTCTTCGCATATCAATGCCAATTCGTTGGCCAACGCAATGTTAACATCCCTGAAGGTGTTTTCCATGAGTTTACACATCTCTGCTGTTGTAGGGTCCGTTAGGAAGATCTCACCTTTTACAAAAGATTCATACAGCTTTTTGACTTTTTGGGAGGATATCTCATTAATACCCCCAACAATTCGATTGTTTTCCACAAGCTCTATCAATATCTTGCCCGGTATGACACGCTCAGGAGAATGTGCTACATATAAATCCTCGTAAGGGTTCAAATCAGCTTCTTCTAAAATGGGCATCATTAATTTCTCTACAGTACCTGGTGGTGACGTAGATTCTAGAATGACCATGTCGTTTTTCTTAAGGTAGGGTACAATACTTCGTGTTGCCGCTTCCACATAATCCATCATGGCCGTTTTATCTTTATTAATTGGCGTAGGAACAGCTATGATAAAAACATCTGCTTCTTCAGGCTTTGTTTTTGCTTTTAACTTGCCAAGACTAACCACTTCATAGACCAAAGCATCTAAAAATGGCTCTTCAATAATAATTTTACCTTCATTTAGGTTATTTACAACCGCTTCGTTGACGTCCACACCAATGACTTCATGCCCATTATTGGCAAACATAGCCGATGTTGGTAGTCCAATATATCCAAGTCCCAGTACACATATTTTTTTCTTCATAGCATCCTCCGGTCATATTCTATTTAATATTTAAAATAATTTATTTATTAACTTAACTTTCTATGATGATTTCAAAGTTCTTAGCTAACAAGCTAGCCAATCCACAAGTGGCAAAGTTAAGTTATTAACAATACTACTCATCTATAATACCATAATGGTTTATATTTTCAAAGTGGTTGATGGGTTCTATTGCCGATAATTTTTGCGGGTACGCCACCAACGATTGCATAGTTACCTACATCTTTGGTCACGACTGCACCGGCACCAATAACTGCACCTTGGCCGATTCTAACACCCGGCAAAATAATGGCTCTGGCGCCAATCCAGACATCATCTTCAATGACAACCGCCTTTGGTGGTGTTTCTCCACCCTCAATCATGGGAACACTTATATTTTGTATATCATGATTCCTAGTATAGATGATGACATCCGGACCCATCATGACATATTTTCCTATAGTCAATGGTCCCTGGATGCGGGCATTTAGACCAATTCCCGAACGATCCCCAATTGAGATTCCTGAACCTTTACCAAAAAATACATTCTTTTCAATGTTCACATCTTGCCCCACCAAATCAAAGATTCTCTTAACAAGAAAAGCTCTGAATTTTTTGGCACCAAATGTTAGAATACCATCTGATGACGGCATTCTTTTTCCGATTGCATAGTACAACACCAAACACAAATGCTTCATACTCACCCATCCTTTAAAATTTCTTTAATATACTTAAGCTCACCAAAAATATATAACAGTCCAAAATAAGTCAGACCTCCGAGTACAATACCCATTATGGTACTTGTATTGCTATACCCCATCCAAACAATAATACCCTTAACCACACCACCCATGACAAAGGCAGATATCACAATCTTTAGAATAGCATTCAGTTCGAGGGTAAAGTGTATGGCTTTATTTCTAAATGTATAACTTAGTGCAAAATAGATTATATAGGCAAATAAAGTGGTATATGCTGCAAAGATGTAGCCATATCTTCCGACAAACAAAATATTTAATACTAGATTAAACAAAGCAGCAATGAAACAGTTTCTCAAGATGTTGATTGTACTTCCCTTTAGTTCCCAACCTTTGTTGACATATTCTGTTAATCCCAGAAAAAACATACCAAGGGCAATGATGCCAATCACATGACTACCACCCACATACGTATTATCTAAAAACAATGTGGCCAAAGGTTTTGCAATCACAAAAAGCCCTACAGCAGCCGGCAAGGCAATGAGTATATAATTCTTTGTGCCGTTTTTTAACAGTCGATTTACCTTTGATTCATCTTGTTCATTATAAGCCTGAATCAGATTGGGATAATAGCTTCTGTTCATACCAATCATAATCATGGTAAATATAGCAGCCGGCAAAGCGTAATTTGCACTATAGATGCCGACATAGGATTTGTCAAAATAAAAAGTGATGACATATCGATCTGAAAAATTGAGTAAAGACATGGTAAGCGTTAATCCAATTAATGGAAATCCGTATCTTAAAAATGTTTTTAAAATCTCCGTAGATACACTTTTAAATCGAACTTTATACCTTATGTCTAGGGCTTTTATAGCAACTAAACCTATGGTTGTATCTATAATACCATGGGATAGTAAAATAGCTAATACTGTTTCGCCAATCATCTTATAAATTAGAATGGTTAAGAAAAGCTTTCCAATGGAGGCTGTCAATAAAAGAACAATGTTTAAGCCTCTTTTGTCCACAAACAATAAAAGGCTTAATATGTTCTGATTAAAACTGTACCCGACAAGCACCATTAATATCGCCAACATCAAAGGCAAATGCATTTTACCAAACACCTCGGGCAACAAAAATGCCGAGACAATCATAACCAGTGATGCAACGATGATTAACAAGAACCAACTTATAAAATAAGTCGAAAAAAAGCTTTCTCGCTCTTTGGGGTCGCTACCAATATACTGGCCGATATACCTAATGGAAGCGTTGGCAATCCAACCAATAAGCAATAGGTGGACAATATTAATGTAGGGATTGATCAACTGGTATTCACCATAGATTTCTGTAGAAAATAAGCCGGTATAGACGCGTATGGTCAATAAACCAACAATACCTTCAACAATCTTGACCGGCAAATAGCCAAAAGATGAATTATGAATCCTTTTACTCAGACTTAAAAATTTCATGCTTATGCTCCATTAGTTTTATTCGGCGTTGCCTATGGTATATAGATTCTCAATCTTATACTGCAACTCGTTTTGATCCATATAAAAATTTAACACATAAAACTGATTGTTAATATTTAAGGATCTCCCTTGTGCATTATACCACAATCCGTTCATGTCCACATACCGAATTCCTTCAAGATAATTAACGCCAAATGTATATCCTTTGGCATTGATATAGAAAACATTTTTCCCGGTCTTTTCCTTATAGTCTCTAAGCATACTATGAATCAGTCCGGCTTCTCTTTTATCTGTAAAGTCACCGGTTTTGACCGGACTGTTATTTCCTACTAATATGATATGCTTTTGATCTGTATTTGAAAGCTCTGCTTCTAATTTTTTAATCTGAGCTGTGTCTGTTTTATACAAAGAATTCTTAGATGTAGATAAATGGATTACCTTAACTTCCGGATAGTCGCTAACTTTGTATTGATCTTGCCAGACCTCCGTCTTACTTTTCAATCTACTCGCGTCCACAGTTGAATAGCCTGAATAGATTGCTAGGTCGCTTTGATTCATGACCTCATAGGCTTTCGCCATCACGACCTCATCCAACAAGGTATTACGACCACTTGTGGATCCAAACACAGAAACGTTGAATTTTCCTTCTCTGGAAATATCCTCTTGTAAAGGATCTTTTAGACTATTGATGTCATAGCCTTCTAAGTGACTTGTTTCAAATGGTATGCTTTTTTCAAGCATATCAAAGTACACACTGCCTTTTATATCTGTTTTTGCATTGACACTGGCAACATAAAGACTTTCAACGGTGATTGGGTAAGACACTTCTGCAGGTATGACTGCTGTTAGCTTCCTCCAACCAGTAAAGTCAATCCTATTGGTGAAGGTTATAAGATGAGAAACATTCTTGCTATCTACAATCTTACCTCTAAACATAAGCCCACTGTTATTACCATATAACTGAAGCGACAGACTGTTCACTTTAGACACAATTGTAATGGGATTGTTCTCAAACACAGTATAGACAGCCTGAGTCATTTCAGCCTTTTTAAAACTATAATCCAACTTAACGGATGTTTTTTGTGAAGACTCAACGAGCTGGGTCTTATCTAATATGCTTTTTCCTGTTGCTGTTTCCGGATAAACCATGGTTGTCATTGAAATATTCTCAAAATCCGTTACCAAAGCTTTTTGGTCCCCGACAATGATATAGCCGGTAGCTTCAACACCGTTTAAGCTTATGGTCACTTTCGTCGTACCTACATTCTGACTTGCTTTAAATACCCCACCTACAAACTGGCCAAGACTGGGGTTTTCCACAGTGTAAGTTGCTTGTTTGATGTCAATGGCTGTTTTATAACCATCACGGTCTGTTGCAAGAAGACTGAACTGTCCTGTACCGTTTTGAGGTATTTGTAACACCTTATGCCCAAGGGTAAGACCGATATAGCCGTCAATGGCATTGATGGTTGTAGATGCCGATATGCCATTATAATTAGCAAAAACCGTGCCTTTACCGGAAACTGTCGGCACATAGGTCATGCCGTTCCAATTGCCACGTATGCCATCAACAGCAAAAGTAACGCTATTTTGATCGATTGCAATGGGATTGTAGTATTCATCGTATCCCAAAACTGTAAAAGTAATGGGCTGATTAATCATCGTTCTGTTCTTATTGGGCACGAGAACCAAACTTTCTAATTGACCCGCAGGTGCCGTCGTCACAAAGCCCAAAGCATTTACTACTTTTCGTTCAGCACCATCTGATGGTTTGTTCACAAGGTTTGAAGTGAAAGTACCCAGTGGCCTTGATACCATACTTGAAGAACCGCCACCGTCGTAATGAATCGCATCATAGGCGCCATATTCCAGTAAGTATCTGCCCAGTTCTGCGTGGGTGGTTCCTATACTTTGTCCACGTCCGTCTACCACCATGGCAATTAAGAAGTCCTTATTCTGAGTAATACCCACCGCAGTTCTTGGGGCATTGGTATTCTTCGTTAAAATCGTTCCTTTTTCAACTAAAGCACCGTTTTCAATAATCTTGCCACCACCACTTAGAATCATCTTGATTGGGTTACTTGCCATACTGTTAGCAACGCTTAATGTTACCTTCTCACCAATTTTAAAGGTTTCAAAATAGATTTCATATAAGCCTTTATACATAGAAATAATATACCCATTAGCCGGTATGGCTACATTCTCCATAGGTAACTTATGGTCAATAATCACACCATCTACTACTACCATCTTATAGGAGTTGTTGATGCGTAAGCTTTCGGCTGTGGTTTTAGCTGCTTTCTGGTCGAAAATAACCGGTTTTACTTGTACATTAATTTTATTAATACCATATAGGTCCATTTTTAAGCCTGCTGAGTTCCTAAGTTGAATATTGCCACTAAAAAAATCTAAGAAAATAGATTCCTCCGTTTGAATCAATGAAGCTACACCTTTATCGTAATGATTATAAAGATCCTGAAGCACCACGTAGCCATCTTTATATTCCGCACCAATGATATCTGAAGGGTTTTCCTTCATATTGAAAAAGGATGCATTGACGCCTGCTACAGCTTTAGCCGATTGGTTGACCATCGATGTCACGGTGAGTTTTTCTCCAAACACTTTAGACGACCTTAAAATATCCAAGTCCACATAAGGGTTATTTAGATCCATCTTCAGTACATGAATATCCACCCAACCCCGACTGGTGAGCTTTGCCTTGGTTTCATAGGTGAGACCACTGGTCACTTGTTTCTGTGTAATCTTTTCATAGTAGGTAGTATCACTAGCTTTAACCGCCATTGTTAGGGGTTGTATCGTTAGGGCGCCTGCCAATAACAAGGACATGGCACCTCTCATAAAGTGCTTTTTATTCATCATTTCTTACCCTCTTCTTAGTCTTAAATTCTAATCATCGTATGGTTTAAAGTTTCAAAGATATACCGTTCAAGTATCGATTTATTCTAACATACTTACCTATTGTTTTATATGTTTTTTCTATAACAATTCCATTAAAATCCTTATCTAAATTCCTATAATTTAATACGTAATTTACTTGCAAAAACCCAGCTCCCCTCAAGTCAGTTTCCTTTTCCACCATAATTTGGTATAATGAGGAATAAAGAGGCTGTGCCTCGGTTTGCTTGCAAATTATTCACGGCAGGAAATTTCCTTGACGCTTTCAGCTATGCTTCAAAGCTGAAAAGCTATAATAGGAATTTACTAGAGTATGGAGAAGAGCGGTTTAACCGCGTTATGCCGAAGGCATACTTCGTACTACGATAAGAAGTTTCCTCAACGCATCCTGTCAGTCTTCAAGACATGATGCTGATTTGAGAACCTTCTTATTGTACAGGAATAAAGAGGCTGTGCCTCAAAACGTCACATTAAGCAATCATAATCCACTTAGGCAACCGATATATGCCAAAGGAGTCTAGATGACCGATTATACACGCAAACGTATCAGTGTACACCAAATAAAAAACAATATGGAATTAGCTGAAAATGTCATTGCCCCAAATGGTATGCTTTTAATCCCTAAGGATACATGTATTACGGAAAAGCATCTATTTCGCATGAACCTTTACCAAATTCTAAGTGTTGTTATCAAAGAATATAGCCCTGTTACAGATACTAATGAGACACTAACCGAACAAGAAAGACAGGTTTACGACAAAGAGCACCCCGAATCTGACCAAGAATCCATCGTTACTTATGAACCAAAAAGTGTGAACTACCAAAATTTTAAAGAGACTTTTGTTCAAGTGGAATCTTCTGTTAAAAATGAGTTATTGGCCATCAGTGATGGAAAAAGTATTAATCCTGAACGACTCATCAAAAGCACCGATACCCTAATGGGTTCTTTAAGACTTAAAAGTGAACTTTTTAATTATATGAATCATCTAAAATCTGATATTGGTCACACCTATGTACATTCTCTGAATGTTTCCATGCTTTGTAATATATTCGGTCATTGGCTCAAAATGCCCTCTGACGAAATTGAGGATCTGACATTAGCCGGTTTGGTTCATGATCTTGGTAAAACCCAGATTGATCAGACCATCTTAAATAAACCCGGTCGCCTAAGTGAAGAAGAATTTGCTAGTGTCAAGCAGCATGCACTTTTAGGTTATAACCTTCTAAAAGATCAAGACATCCCTGAAAGAGTCAAACAAGGCGTCCTCATGCACCATGAGCGTAACGACGGTAGCGGTTATCCTTTTGGCCTTAAGGGTGATTTTATATCTGACTTTGGTAAAATACTAGCCATATTGGATACCTATGATGCTATGACCTCAAATCGAACGTATCACAAGAAATTCTCACCCTTTAAGGTCATACAGATGTTTGAACACGAATCTTATGGGTTTCTAGACGCACGGTATTTATACATCTTCCTTGAAAATATTGCACACAATTATTTAGGTGAAAATGTAAGACTTTCTGATCAACGCAAAGCTAAGATCGTTTTTATTCATAATACATCACCATCTAAGCCCATTGTACAAATCAATCAAGAAATCATCGATCTGCTAACCACACCCCACCTTGTTATCGAAGAAATCTTATAAACATAATTATTAAAAATATTTTTAATTTTTTTAATTTAGGTATTGTTTTATAGAAATACATATATTATAATTAGGTTGTGGTTGAATTTTGTTCTCCCTTCTTATTGGAACGATATTCTTACCCACTATATAACCCCTTATTAATTATTTATACTCCCCTCATCAAAATAACCACATTCTTTAATGTGGTTATTTTACTGTCCATCGCCACTTTTTGAATGACTTTAGGATGAAAATCTGTTAGAATAGGGACATATGGACAAAGAGGCTACGCCTCGTTTTGCGAAGCAAATTGTTCCGGCAGGAAAGACTTCTTTGATAGTTAATGCGAGGCTTCAACGCATTAACATAACATAGACTTTCCTAGAGACTGTAAAAAGGAGCGCATCTATGTTATGGCCTGACCAAAAACCCTACTATAGCCTAAACTGCTATTATAATCAGCTGTTTGGTCAGAAGACATATAAAATTGCTTTGGATATTGGTTTAACTTGTCCAAACAGAGATGGCACTTTGGATGACCGTGGCTGTATTTTTTGCTCTCATTCTGGTTCCGGTGATTTTGCAACACCTTCCGCTTCAACCATTGAAAAACAACTGGAAAAGGCCAAAGACATGTTGCGAAGTAAATATGAAGGACAATGTTATATCGCTTATTTCCAATCTTTTACCAACACCTATGGACCATTAGACTATTTAAAGAGCACTTATAGAAGTATCATCAAAAGACCGGACATTGTAGGACTTTCCATTGCGACACGGCCGGATTGTTTGTCCAAGGATATTCTTGATTTATTACAAGAACTTGGCCAAATTAAGCCAGTATGGGTAGAGCTTGGACTACAAAGCATTCACGAAAAAACCTCCGACTTCATAAGAAGATGTTATCCACTTGAAGTTTTTGATCTTGCTGTCCAAAGTCTGCATGCTATTAACATTAAAGTCGTGGTCCACTTAGTTGCCGGACTTCCGACAGAAACAGATATAGAGTTCTTAGAAAGCGTTGCTTATGTCAATCGTTCTAAAGTGCACGGCATAAAATTTCAGCTTCTTCAAGTCCTAAAAAATACGGATTTGGGTAATTCTTATGAGAAAAAACCTTTTCGTGTACACACCCTTGATACTTATGCTGATTTAATCGTCACGGCTATTGCAAGTATAAGTCCCAACATGGTCGTCCACCGAATTACCGGAGATGCTCCAAAAGAGGATCTGATAGCCCCGCTATGGAGCTTGAACAAACGTGGTGTTCTTAATAAAATTCACCAACATTTTAAAGATAGAGATTTATGGCAAGGAAAGTTATTAGAAAACAATGAAAGAAGGCATGACCATGACCGGTAACGATTATGAACTAAGTTTAAACAAACTAATGATCTTGTTCCTAATTGAAAAAGCAGGATTACCCCTATCCAACACCCAACTCTCTGATTTTTTATTGGTTTCTGATTATACGGATTATTTTTCACTTCAGACATATATCGGACAAATGATTGAAGCTCAGCTGCTTAAGTCTTCCAAGATATCCAGCCATACGCTCTATGATATCACGGTGGCCGGTTGTGAAACCTTAGAGTACTTTAAGAATCATATACCCGAGAGCATAAAAGATGATATGATTATATACCTGAAGAATAATAAATATGATATCAAATCCAAATTCGATGTCGTTGCCGACTATATCCCTGAAAAAAACGGTGATTATTACGTGAATTGTGTTGCCAAAGAAGATAATAAAAATCTTATAGAAATTAATCTAAGGGTAACTGAAAAAGATGAAGCCCTAAAAATATGCGATGCTTGGGAAAGCAAAAGCCATGAAATCTATAAACAACTTTTATATAGCCTACTTGAATAAAACTTAACCTTACTATAAATCATATAATAAAAACCAGATTCTAATTGAATCTGGTTTTTATTATATGTGTGTAATCTTTTAACCTGCAACTGTGATCTGCGTTAAAACTAATATTCTTCTATATCTTCATCTTCTAATTGATTTTCTTCTAACTCATCTTGTTCCTTAACATACGCCAGCCACTGATCGACTTCATCCCATATAGCCTCTGCACCTTGTTTGGTCATAGATGAAAAGGGAATGATCTGATTGGTGCTTTGTAAAGCTAATGCTTGTTTAATGATTTTTAAGTGTTTATTGATCTGAGACCTATTTAATTTGTCTGCTTTTGTTGCAACGACCAACGGTTCAAATCCTGCCGTTCTTATATAATCCATCATGATTCGATCATTTTCATTTGGTGTATGTCGAATATCCACCAACAAGACAATCATACCAAGAGGTTCCCTTCTATTGAGGTAATACTCAATCATTTTACCCCATTGTTCTCTGGACGCCCTGGCAACTTTAGCATAACCGTATCCCGGCAAATCCACAAAATACATCTGCTCTTCCACATTATAAAAATTAATGGTTTGCGTTTTACCCGGCTGTCCCGAGGTGCGCGCTAATGCTTTTCGATTAATCAGTGCATTAATGAGGGATGATTTACCAACATTAGATCTACCTGCAAAGGCCACTTCCGGATAACCTGTTTCGGGGAATTGTTCAAACTTGACGCCAACTGCTTCTAACCTAACATTATTTACTTGCATCTTTTGTCTCCTTAATCAATGCTTCTTTCAGAACCTCATCCATATTACGAACATAAATAATGGTTAATCCCATCAGAATCTCTTCACTGATTTTCTCTATGTCTCTTTTGTTATCAATCGGTATCAATACCTTTTCAATACCTGCTCTTTTGGCTGCCAGCAGTTTTTCTTTTAAACCACCAATAGGTAATACGCGCCCTCTTAAAGTTATTTCTCCTGTCATGGCAACCTTGTTGTGGACCTTATACCCTGATAAAGCTGAAATAATGGCAGTAGCCAAGGTGATGCCCGCTGAAGGACCATCCTTTGGTACGGCACCTTGAGGAATGTGAATATGGATATCCTTATTGGTATAAAACACCTCATCAATATTATGACTGCCTGATATGGATCTTGTATAGCTGATGGCTGCTCTGGCAGATTCCTTCATGACATTACCAATCTGTCCTGTGATTTCAAACTTACCGGTACCAGGCATCACGTTTACTTCAATGGACAGGGTGTCACCACCGACTTCTGTCCAAGCCAAACCTCTAACAACGCCCACTTGCGGCTCATCACAACGTTTATCATAATGAAATAAGGTAATCCCTAGATATTTCTTAATATTCTTTTCTGTAATCTGAACCCGTTTCTTCTCGCCAATCACAATTTCTTTGGCTACTTTACGACATATTTCGCCGATTTTTCGTTCCAAGTTCCGTACGCCAGCTTCCTTCGTATAGCTATTAATCATATCCATAAGTGCCTTATCACTAAACTTTAACTGACTAACTGTTAGACCGTGCTTATCCAGTTGTTTTTTTATTAAATGAGATTTTGCAATGTGAACTTTTTCATTGACGGTATAGCTTTGTACCTCAATAATCTCAAGTCGGTCCATTAAAGGCCTCGGTATATTCCTTAGAGTGTTAGCCGTACCAATAAACAATACATCGGATAAATCAACGTTCATCTCGACATAATGGTCTCTGAATTTATCGTTTTGCTCACCATCTAAGACTTCAAGCAGGGCTGCTGATGGGTTGCCCCGTATATCAGAGCTCATTTTATCCATCTCGTCCAGCAAGATCAAAGGGTTACTGGTCTTTGCCTGCTTTAAGGCATTAACAATACGCCCCGGCATAGCACCAATATAGGTTTTTCTATGTCCTCTAATATCTGCTTCATCTCTAACACCACCAAGAGATATTCTGGCATAGTGGCGGTTAAGTGCTCTTGCTACAGACTTGGCTATGGATGTCTTACCGGTACCCGGTGGTCCAACCAGACATATAATCGGGCTATCGGTATTTTTGGCGATTTTCCTAACCGCTAAATGCTCTATGATTCTTTCCTTAACTTTTTCCAGACCATAGTGGTCCTCATCTAAGATATCTCGAGCACCTTCGATGTCCGTACTTTCTTCTGTCTTTTCATTCCAGGGCATTTCTAAGATGCATTCAATATAACTACGAATGACAGACCCTTCTGCTGATGAAGCTGACATTCGCTTTAATCTTTTCAGCTCCTTATAAAGCCTTTCCTTAATCTCCTCAGAGCAATTAAGCTTTTCCACGGCTTCTGTATATTCCATAACTTCATCTTCTATTTCTTGTTGATCGCCAAGCTCCGTCTGTATAACTTTTAACTGTTCCCTCAAAAAATATTCTTTTTGATTCTGATCAATTTTTTGTTTTACCTGATTATTAATATTGTTCTTCAGCTTCATGATTTCCACTTCAGCATTCAGCATGGTAATAGCAAGTCTGAATCTGGACTTGACTTCTATCTCACCTAAAATACTTTGTTTATTGGATAAGGACGTCATAAGATTGAAAGCAATATTATCGGTCATCTCGCCAATATATTTGATTCTACGTATATTGTTTAAGGTGTCTTTTGAAAAGTTTGGATTTGCCTTTTCATAATCAAGGATGGACTCAAAGGCTATGCGTCTCATAGCTTCTGCTTCTTCAACACTTACCGGCTCATCCAAAGACTCTATTTTCTCAATATTGGCTTCCATATAAGAGGTCTGATCTGTATAATTAATGACGCGACCACGGCTTACGCCTTCTACCAAGACACGCACGATTTTATTCGGTAGCTTAATCAATTGTTTGATTTTTGTAATGGTGCCATCCTTATACATATCTTCTACAATACCCGGTTCTTCAACATGGGCTTGTTTTTGGGCGACCAGAAATATCATCTGACCTTCTAACATGCCTTGATCCAACGCTTTTACGGATTTGTCTCGTTTCACATCAAAGTGCATGATTGTACTTGGAAAAAGATTAATACCTCTTAAAGGCAAAACCGGCAATAAAATAGTATGTTCTGTCATCTACGAACCTCCTTTTATGATGTATTTAGGTTGTTTCAGATAACCTATATCCCTCGATCAACTGCATATTTACCTATTATATTCTAATAAGATTAAAGTTTCAAAATAGCAATAAGGGAGCTCAACAACAGCCCCCTTATGTTATCTTCATTATGCTGTTTCGTTTTCACTTTTGCGTTTACTTCTTGGTTTGGATAATGCTTGATCTTTCTTAATAGAGGCTACATTTTCATTCACAATAACCTGAGGATAGCTTTTGTTTTCAACTGTTTCCTTGGTTATAATACATTTTTCTATCTTTTCATTCGATGGAATCTCATACATAATCTCCATCATCAACTCTTCCAATATGGCTCGGAGTCCACGAGCACCCGTCTTACGTTTGACAGCTAGTCCTGCAATGGCAACCAGTGCCTCTTCTTCAAACTCTAATTCAACATCGTCTAACATAAAAAGACTCTCATATTGTTTGACCAAGGCATTTTTCGGTTGGGTCAGAATCTGAACCAATACTTCTTCCGTTAAGTTTGATAAGGTAACACTTACAGGTACACGACCCACAAACTCAGGAATTAAACCGAATTTCAATAAATCTTGTGGCAGTAGTTTCTCAAGTATAGCGCCTACTTGCACATCTTTTTTACTGACAATTTCGGCTCCAAAGCCCATGGACTTTGTTCCGACTCTTTGCTCTATTACCTTTTCCAGGCCATCAAACGCTCCTGCACATATAAAAAGAATATTTGTTGTATCGATTTGAATGAATTCCTGATGAGGATGCTTCCGACCACCTTGTGGCGGTACGGATGCCACTGTACCTTCCAGTATTTTTAGTAAAGCTTGCTGAACACCTTCACCACTAACATCTCTGGTAATAGATGGGTTTTCAGACTTACGTGCAATCTTGTCAATCTCGTCAATATATATGATGCCTTGCTCTGCTTTTTCAATGTCAAAATCCGCTGCTTGAATTAGACGCAGTAGAATGTTTTCCACATCTTCTCCAACATAGCCTGCTTCGGTTAGAGATGTTGCATCCGCAATGGCAAAAGGGACGTTTAACATACGGGCCAAAGTTTGGGCCAACAATGTTTTACCGGATCCTGTTGGGCCAACCATTAAAATATTACTTTTTTGTAGCTCAACATCTTCAGAAATATAATTGCTACGGATTCTTTTGTAGTGGTTATAAACCGCAACCGCCAAAGTCTTCTTGGCTTTTTCCTGTCCGATTACATAACCGTCTAGGAATGTTTTGATTTCTATTGGCTTTGGTACATTGGCCAGTTCAACCTCTTCTTTGAAATCCTGGAACTCTTCTTCCACAATATCTGCACATAGCTCTATACATTCATCACATATGTAGACATTTGGTCCTGCAATTAATTTTCTAACTTGATCTTGAGTTTTATGACAAAAAGAACATCTGAGTTGCTTCTTATCATCAAATTTGTTAGCCATTTGTCCACCTGCTTTCAGTTATCGCTTTTCGATAACTTTATCAACCATACCATAAGCTACCGCTTGTTCCGCTGTCATAAAGTTATCTCTTTCTGTGTCTCTTTCAATGATTTCAATGGGTTGTCCTGTTTTTTCACTTAAGATCTTGTTCAATGATTCACGCATAGCAATAATGCGTTCTGCATGAATCTTAATATCCGTAGCTTGTCCTTGGGTACCACCGAGTGGCTGATGAATCATAACTTCAGCGTTTGGCAGGACAAATCTTTTTCCTTTTGCACCACCGGCTAGTAAGAAAGCGCCCATGCTTGCGGCCATACCGACACATATGGTCGACACGTCCGGCTTAATAAGTTGCATGGTGTCATATATTGCCATACCTGCTGTTATGGATCCTCCCGGGCTGTTGATATAAAGATGGATATCCTTATCAGGGTCTTCAGCCTCTAGAAACAACATCTGTGCTACTACCAAACTAGCTGTTGTATTGTTCACTTCTTCAGCTAGAAAAATTATACGGTCTTTCAATAATCTTGAGAAGATATCGTAGGTACGTTCTCCTCGACTTGTTTGTTCTACTACATA
>PGZS01000224.1 GCA_002841435.1 Firmicutes bacterium HGW-Firmicutes-3
TATGTACCGGAAGGTGATGCGTTTGCGTAGAACATGGACGATTTATAGTGTATTGCTTGTTTCATCAATGATTTTTAATCGCTTATTACCGGGTTATACGAGTAGTATTAGTTTTTATATTATACTGTTTACACCCGTTATAAGCTTTGCTCATATATCTTTGACGTACATTACATTTAAGCTCACACATAATGTTGACAAACAATTTGTATCAAAGGGTGATGAGATTGTCTATGTTATTCAGCTCATTAATCCAACTTCAATTCTTATGGCACCATTTTCACTTCATTATGTGTCAAGTGAAAGGCTTTTTAAAGACGCAAAAAATGATATTCATCATCCGATTATCATTTCTGAACAAAAGTCTGTCTTTATACGCAAAAAGCTCACTTGTACCTATCGAGGTAATTATTCGATAGGTGTTGATCGCGTTATTATTTGTGATTATTTTAAATTCTTCAGATTCAACTTCACTGAGATTGAACAACATAAGATTCTTGTTTATCCAAAACTACGTGAGCTAAAAAGTAGTTTGCTTCGCAATATTATTAATGAAAGTAACGAAAGCGTTATATCCAATACGACACAAAACCAATCTGTTTTTACCGATGTAAGGCATTACCAACCAGGTGACCCTCTAAATAAAATTCATTGGAAGTTAACAGCAAAAACTGGAGACTTTATTTCGAAAGACTACTCAGGTCAAATGACCAATAAAACGAAGATTTTCTTAGATACATATAGCTTGGACTTAGACAGTGAAAGTTCGATAGTCTATGAAGACTATATGGTTGAGGGTTGTGTATCACTGGTGCATTTCTTCCTTGAAAACCGAATACATACACAATTGTATTATGAAAAATTTGGAATGAATAAATCGGATGGACGAAGTAGTAAAGATTTCCCCAAATTTTATGATGAACTGGCTAAACTATCTTTTTATAAG
Organism: Firmicutes bacterium HGW-Firmicutes-3; assembly: GCA_002841435.1. Classification (GTDB taxonomy): domain Bacteria; phylum Bacillota; class Clostridia; order Lachnospirales; family Vallitaleaceae; genus Petrocella. The sequence goes on from PGZS01000224.1 coordinate 947, forward strand.
GAACAAGGTTTTTCTAAACTGATTGATGATGTTCTTCTTCTAGATCGTGACCCATGTCATGTGATATTAATGACTCAGCACATCACATTACCATTAGTTGAAAAAATGGTACGCTTGAAATATCAGAATTACGAAATAAGTATTGTTGTCTGTGATCATAAGACCATGGATATTGAGGGTATTGAGAGTTTTGGGGACAATAAGTGTCAGTTTATATTGACAACATCAAAAATACCAATTTATTATATGCAACATGATGAAAACTCAACAAGGTTGGGGGTGACTTAGTGGTTGCTGTATTTGTGATTGGATTTGCGATCCTTGCAATTTTGTCAGGAACTTTTTCATATATGCTTAATATGTTCGAACTATTTGTTATAAGTGGTTTGAGTTTTCTTGTATATTATTTTATTTTAAGTAAACGAAATGTTTTAATCTGGTCGATCGTTGTCACTTTATTGGCAATAACCGTGACCAGTTACTATTTGTATAAAAAGGAACTGCTAGAAACAACAGGCATACAAATTGCAAATTTTGTAAAACCCTATTATTATTCAATGAGAATTCAAGGTTTCTATATTGGTCGATTTCATCAGCAACTATTAATATTAGGTATTGGCATCTTCTTGTACCTGGTGATTGTGGCTCTCTATCGTTCAAAGAAATTCGTTGTTATTCCGCCTGTTTTTGGCGCTTTAGTGATTGTTGGAGCGTATATTGCAGGATCTTTTTCGTCGATTAGGGATCGGCAAGCCTTCTTTCTATTTGTAATGGCAACATTCATCTATTATTTTGAAATCTATTATGTGAGATTGAAAGATAGTGAAGGTTATAAAAGAAGATATTCTTTTTACCGTCTTTCTATTGTTATGGCAACCCTTGTTATTCTGCTATCTGTTGTTGTGAATAATACGCATCGTAATCCATTTGAAAAGAGCGTTGCAAAAGTGAGCACAACTGGAACGAATGGTGAGAGTTCACCAAATGAATTTGATTTGGATCAGTTAGAGATGATTTATAATGTAACAGATGAATACAAAATCGCTTCTTCTTTTGAACATGAGGGCATTGAACTCTATAAAGTTAAGACAGAGAAGCTGAAATACTACAAATCTCAAACCTTTAACCACTATGTTGATGGTGTTTGGACCAATACTAAGAATGAGCCGATTCATCAAGATGAGTGGCCAACGGAACCGATTCTCAGTTCGAATCAAGTGTTCAATGAAGCATTGTTCTTCAATGAAGAAGTAGTAGTGATTTATCAAAATATTTATACAGATAGTATTGTCACGGGTCCCTATACGAAAGATGTTGTCCTTTCTGACTTAACGATTCCCATTCGTGTGTATGAAGATGGCATGTTTAAAGCAGATGAAATGGTCGGTCAGGATTATCAATATACATTATCCATCGCACTACCTAAATATAGAACAACAGCTTTAACCCAGTACTTAAGTGGCTTAGAAAACGATGATACGGACCTTACAAGTTACTTATTGCTTCCGGATGGATTTGATAGACTAAAAGACTTAGCGGATGAGATTACAAAAGATCTATCATCGGATATGAATAAAGCAATAGCCATTGAGCGGTATTTAAAAAGTGCATATACCTATAATGAGAATCCGGATT
>PGZS01000225.1 GCA_002841435.1 Firmicutes bacterium HGW-Firmicutes-3
GGTGACGGTAGCGATTGCCTTATATGAAACACCTACACAGCTCATACTTGAGACTTCATTAGATGTGGTTCAAGGGAAAGCAAAACTGGAACATAAGATTGAAAATGTTAAAACATGGAATGCTGAAACGCCAAACCTCTATCAAATGGTGATTTCAATGAAAAATAGTATTGGTGAAGTGATAGATATTAGAAGGCAAACCGTAGGATTTAGATCCATTCAGATCCATGCGGGACAATTCTTAGTCAATGGTGTATCTGTAAAACTTAAAGGTGTGAACCGCCATGATACCCATCCTGAGAGAGGCTATGCCGTAACAAGAGAGGATATGCTAGAAGATATTTTGCTGATGAAGCAAAATAACATCAATATGGTACGATCCTCCCACTATCCCAATGACCCGTATTGGTATGAGCTATGTAATGTATATGGCATGTACGGTATGGATGAAGCGGATTTGGAAACCCATGGCTTTGTACGAAACGAAGGCATTGCCAATAATGGCATTGGACAAGCTCTTGGTATCAACCATCTAAAGGTATGGGAAGATGCCTTTGTAGACCGTGCTAAACGCATGGTTCAAAGAGATAAAAATCAACCGTCCATTCTTTTCTGGTCCCTTGGGAATGAATCCGGATACGGTTCTAATCATGAAGCTATGGCGGCCTATATTAGGTCGGTGGATACGACGCGTCCGATACATTATGAAAGTGCTGGGGAAGCTCCTGTTGTGGATATGGTAAGCGTTATGTACCCATCGGTTGATACGGTCATCGCCGAAGGTGAAAGAGAAGATGAGAAACGGCCTTTTTTTATCTGTGAGTTTATACATTCCATGGGTAACAGCATGGGGAATCAACAAGAATATTTTGACGCCATCTATAAATATGACCGTTTGGTTGGAGGATGTATTTGGGAATGGGCGGATCATGGGATTAGTCGACACGACACACAAAAAGGATCTTGGTTTGCTTACGGTGGCGACTTTGGAGACGAGCCTAACGATCTTAAGTTCTGTATTGATGGCATGGTTTATCCGGACAGAAGACCTCACACAGGGTTGTTAGAATTTAAACAGGTGATTGCACCAATCAAAGTAACGGATGTGGATGGGAGAAAAGGCATTATCAAAGTGGAGAATCGTTATGATTTCCTTGATTTAAGCCATATTGTAATGAACTGGGAATTGCTGGAAGATGGTTATAAAATTCTTGAAGGTTCTATGGAGGCATTATCCACTTCGCCTCATAAAGCGGAACATATTCATTTACCTTATAACATTGAAGAGATAGGTAAAGCTGAATGTGATTACCACCTTAATACTTATTTTATTACTAAAGCGCCTATGATGTTTACAGTAGATTGCCATGAAGTATATAAGCATCAAATCGAAATCAAAGCCAATGGCTTAGCGGCTAATGCTCGTCATAATGAAAAAACATATTTTTCTTTACTAGAAGAAAATAAGTTTGAATTGCTTTTAGAAGGTAAAGATTTTAGAATTGTTTTTGACAAAATCTACGGTGTATTAAGTAGCATCAAGTCAGAAGGTATAGAAACACTTGAGGAAGGTTTAACGGAGAATTTCTTCAGAGCACCAACAGACAATGATGAGAAGGGCTGGGTCGGTAGAGAGGATTGTCCGGCAGGTCTTTGGCGAAAAGCCGGTCTTGATAGACTCGGAAGAAATGTTAAGTCTGTGGAAATAAAAAAAAGTAAACATCAGGTTTATATACAGGTTGAAGCCAATTTTGCCAAAACATCAGAGTATATTGCTTTTGAAACGACAGTGAAATATTATATACAAGGCAATGGTCGAATTGAGGTGGCAATGGCTGTAAGACCTTTATTAAAAATCGATATACTACCAAAAATCGGTATGATGTTCAAGATGAAGTCAGGCTTTGATCAACTAAGTTGGTATGGAAGAGGACCACATGAAAGCTACAGTGATAAGAAGGAAAGTGCTTTGGTAGGTATCTATTTCGGCACGGTAGACGATCAGTTTGAACCTTATATCATTCCCCAAGAAAATGGCAATAAGACAGAAACCAGATGGCAATCTTTGGTGAATGAACAAGGTGTGGGCATCATGGTAGTAGCCAAAACACATATGGATTTTTCAGTGATGCATTATGACTTAAAAAATCTAACAGAAGCAACACATACCTATGAGCTCAAGCGGATACCTGAAACAACGGTTATGATTGATTATGGACAATCAGGTCTAGGGAATGGTAGTTGCGGACCGGATCAGTTAGAAAAATATAAGCTAAAACCCATTAATACAGTATTTGAATTTGTCATCTTGCCTATAAATAAAAACAAAGCAAATGAAATAAGTATATATAGAAGTTTATAGTGAAGGTGTGAGCATCATGTCAGTATATAAGACATGATGCTTTCTTTTTTATTAAGATAAGACTTGCACTTAACTGTATTATGTTATATAATACAGTTAATACAGGAGGTGTCTTATGTTTCAAGTGGATATTAGAAGCCGAATTCCGATTTATGAACAAATGTATGAAAATATTAGAAGATTAATTTTAGAAGGCCATATTAAGGAAGATGAGCAATT
>PGZS01000226.1 GCA_002841435.1 Firmicutes bacterium HGW-Firmicutes-3
ATCCGATAATTTCGGATTCAGTAAGTCAATTTGAAAACTCCACAAGATATGGCCGCTATTGACAAAAACCACGACAGCAAACATGAGCCAAATATCCGTGGGTGAAAACTGCGGTAAAGACAATTGAAATAAGACAAAGATTAACAATATGATAAAGGTTGAAGCAATCATATTAAATGCCACTTTTGCCCAAGCCATTTTCTTGGTATCAGATGGAGCGGTTTTTAATAGTACAAATTCAGCTCCTTCTACAGAGATAGCTGTCGCAGATGCCGTATTGGATGCAGTCACTAATAACAAACTGATCATGATATCAAAAGCGATGACTAATTTAGTTCCAAAGGTTGAACGATCGATACCAATATAAATATAGTTCAAAACGTAGACAACAAATGGAAATAATATGAGCAAGACATAATTTGATAACATTTCATTGGAACTTCTGATTGAAATCGTGAATTCTTTTTTGAAAAAGGTCCAAAACAAATTTTTACTAACTTTATTGGTGCCTTTATGTTTCTTTGTCACGGCATATTCGGATGTATGTGATGCTAAATTAAAGAATAATGGACGTGATATTAAAACAACTAACGCAATTAATACAAGCAGGACGCCAAACACAATTCCATAATTAGATAAGACATTGATTCCAAATAACAATCTTCCAATATTCGCATAAATTAAAGCATATTTAGCAGACGACTGCATAAATACAGTTAATGAAGTCACAAATTTGTTATATAAAGCTACAATGCGAATCGGAGTTGGTATTTCATCGAGTAGACCTGTTAATCCCAAAAATACGAATACCCCAAAAATAATTAATAAGACTAATGTAACGACATTTCTAGTTTGTAAGAACTGCCTTATGTACATAATGGGTATTGATATAATAGCAGCTAGTAAAACTGGAAGTAATGGCAAGATGAAAATCATCGTTAAAATATTCAAATAAAAGGTCAACGGTAAATTACTAATAACACCAAACGCAATCAACAAAGGCACCAAAAATGATAAGTTCTTTAAAAATTCGTTGATATAAAACACTAATAATTTACTTGTAAATACTTCATCATGTTTCGCAGGGAATGAAAGTAATATTGCATTGTCTTTACTTGCATATAAATCAACCATTAATCCTGTCGTACAAGCAATAATACTGGTTAATTGAGTAACGAATAAAACAAAGATAATAAAGTACACGTTAACTGGGATATATAATACGTTATTAAAGAAATAGAGCATGAAAATCATGACAACGGTAATAACAATGAGACCCAATAATCTTAGGGCAAGATTCGCAATGAACTTCTTTTGATTGGTAATCTTTAATTTCATCTTGCTAGATAATTGAATCATTGTCAGGATGAATAACCGCCTGAACATTGAATTAATCCTTTTTGACATGAAGCAAGTATAATTGCTCGAGTGTCAGTCCTTGATCTTTTAATTTCGCTACTTCAAAAATGCCAACAAGTTGTCCTTTTCGAATAATCGCAATTCGGTCGCATATTTTTTCAACCACTTCAATCACGTGCGAAGAGAAAAACACAGTGTTACCTCTATTAGCGTGTTCACGCATCTCTTCTTTGATTTGATGCGATGATGTAGGGTCTAATCCCGTTAATGGTTCATCCAAAATCCATACTTTTGGATCATGAATGAGGGAGGAAATAACAACGAGTTTTTGTTTCATGCCATGCGAGTAACTCTTAATTTCGTTATCAATCGCATCAGTTAATGCAAAACGCTCTAAATAATGGTTCAATCTTTCATCGCGTTCTTTTTGCGGAACCATGTATAAATCTGCGACATAATTGATATATTCTCTTCCAGTTAATCGTTCATAGACAGCATGGTTATCAGATACATACCCAATGTTTAATTTAGCTTCTAATGGATGGGTTTTGATGTTATAACCACAGATTTCCATATCCCCTTCAGTAATCGACTGAATCCCTACAAGACTTTTAATGGTCGTCGATTTGCCTGCACCATTATGACCTAAGAATCCAAACACTTCTCCACCTTTGACGGTTAACGAAAAATCATCGACTGCGTAATATTTAGAGGAACCATAACGTTTTCTAAAATGCGTTATTTTAATCATATCAGTTCCGTTATAATTTTCTTTGTTTTCAAGTTCACTCTTCTTCTTCAAAGCATTCACCCCTAATAAGTCTAGTTTCATTTTTTTGCGTTTATCAAGCATGTCATAGTACTGATCAAACGCTTTGAAGAGCATATCATAAATCGCCCATGTTATAAACATCATGATAATGAAACCAACATATAACATGATGTGATATAACCAGAAGAATCTTAATGTCACCGTTTCTGAAACTCTAATGGAAAATACATAAGAAAACTGAAGTCTTTCAAGGCCTAACATCCCACTGATATGATCAGAGTACAAGAAGAAATAATCGACACTCTCATAATTATTAAACCAAGCGTTGATGAGTGCCATTGATACAAAGTACAAACTAAAGATAAAAATAGCTTTATACATCATTTTTAATGTGGGTCGTTCAAAGACGCGTAAAGCGACCCCTAAAACCGGTAATAC
>PGZS01000026.1 GCA_002841435.1 Firmicutes bacterium HGW-Firmicutes-3
CAAGCTCACACCAGAAACTTCATCGATATGCCCTTATACGGTTTTTTAGGCCCGTCTTCTGATGCGCAGGTCATGACTAGAATACTGCATCTTCAGCTCCAATAAATCATATTATAACATTCCTGACTCTATTATGCCATATTTAGTCCTACAATCATACCCAGTAAGGCACCTACAAAGACTTCCAGATACGTATGACCCAGCAGTTCTTTAAGCTCCTTATACATTGAAAACCTATGTTCACCCAGTTCTTTTATAATCCGATTAATAAGCTTCGCCTGTTTACCCGCTGCCATTCTTACATTGGCTGCATCATACATAACAATAAAACTCATCATTCCGGCAAAACCAAACACAGGGCTATTAAAACCCATAATCTTACCAATAGAAAAAGTGGTTGCAACGACAGATGCAGAATGAGCACTGGGCATGCCGCCGGATCCCATTAATCTGCCAACATCGAATCTTTTCTCTTTAATCAAAATCCATGCTATTTTTATAGATTGAGCGATAAACCATGCTAGCATTGCTGAAAGAAATACCCTGTTGGTTAATAAATCACTGATCTCATTCATCTTATTCTCCTTTATTGCAAAATATTTATGCCTCTTTCGGTCATAGATTACGTTGATACAATTATAACTATATAGTCTTTACACATTAACCTTTAAAAGGTTCGTTCTTTAATAAAGTCAATAAAATTATTTAAAAAGGTTATCTTATTGCTATCAAAAGATTTTAGAACATTGGTTGCCTCATCTAACAAATCACTTACGATTACTTTTGAGCCTTCAACACCCTTTAAATCTACATATGTCGTTTTCTTATTTTTCATATCACTCAAAATAGGCTTACCAAGTTTAGCCTCATCTCCGGTTATATCTAATAAGTCGTCTTGAATCTGAAAGGCCAGACCAATGCATCGTCCTATTCTATTTAATCTTTTTATAACCTCATCATTTTGCCCAGCTAAATGTCCACCCATCATAAAAGCTGCCTCTATCAGAGATGATGTCTTGTGTTGATGAATATATCCAATCACATCCATATCAACTTCTTGATCTTCATAAGTAATATCTGCGACCTGTCCGCCAATAATACCTTTCGTTCCTGCATTGGAAGCCAGACATGACGCCGCAAGTAGACCTTGTTCGCCTAACTTGTATTTCATGATGCCTTCAAGCATAATTTCATAAGCCCTATTAAGCAAGGCATCTCCTGCGAGAATAGCGATGTTTTCACCGTATTTTTTATGACAGGTCGGTAATCCTCGCCTTAAGTCATCGTTATCCATAGCCGGTAAGTCATCATGGACCAAAGAATAAGTGTGTACCATCTCTATTGCCGCCATGAACGGTTCAATGGACAATGACCCCGGTTTAAACAGACCATAAACTTCTTCAAGAATCATCGGTCTGATTCTTTTTCCGCCGGCCAAGAGACTATAGGTCATGGCCTCAATCACAATCTCATGATAGCCACTGGTTTCCTGTGGAAGAAATTCGATTAGAAGTTGGTTGATATTCTGTTGCTTTTTTTTTAATTTCTCATCAAATCCATTCATCTCTACACCTTCTTATTTGTCAGGATTTCTAGCTCTTTCTCAATCTTGTCAATAGAATCGTTACAATGCTTAACCAATGCCATGCCTTCTTTATACGTTTTAATTGAGCCCTCTAAGGTTAGATCCTCTGTTGTTAGGTCATGCACGATTTTTTCCAGTTTTTCGATAGATGTTTCAAATGTTGTCTTTTTATCCATTTCACACCTCTCCTTTATTATAATCGATGACATCAACTGTGGCTATAACCTGGCCATCGGATAAGGTCACCATAACTTTATCATTAGATTTAAGTTGCTTTACGGATATTATTTTATTGAATTGGAGGTCACTTAAGTAGGCATAACCCTCTTTTAATCTTTGAATCGGTGACAAACCTTTTAACTGTTCCTCAAGCAGATTCACTTGATGTTTTTTTCGTCTCAAGATATTGTCCATAAGCATTTTAATTTTGTCTTCTAGTTCTGTAATATACTGATACTTTCTTTCAAATTTCAATCCCGGATGTTGATGAGACAGTTGGACTTTTAACAATTCCAATCTTTTCTTCTTGAGATCCAGCTGACGGTACATGGCTTGTCTCATTGTCAGCTCGAATTGGTTCAGATTATTTTGTAAATTAAAATAATCATAGACAGCTAGTTCAGCTGCAGCTGAAGGCGTAGGTGCTCTAAGATCTGCAACAAAATCCGATATAGTGAAATCCGTTTCATGACCGACAGCGGATATGATGGGAATAACTGACGCATAAATACTTCTTGCCACCGCTTCTTCATTAAATACCCATAGATCTTCAATAGACCCACCACCTCTTCCAAGAATGATGGTGTCTACATTTTTTTCTTGATTAAAATATGTTATACCTTTGATAATAGTTTGGGCTGCGTCCGGTCCCTGAACCAATGTCGGATAAAGTGTCATTCTTATATATGGGTTACGTCGCTTCGCCACTTGGACGATATCTTTAATGACTGCGCCAGTATTCGATGTTATAATCCCAATGTGTCCTGCATATTTACAAATAGGTTTTTTAGTAGCTTCATCAAAAAGTCCTTCACTACTTAGTTTTTTCTTTAACGCTTCAAATTCTTGATAAAGCTTGCCTAAGCCATCCTGCATCATCTTACGAACATAAATCTGATATTGACCACTTCGTTCATAAACAGAAACAGCACCCAAAACAATAATCTTCATGCCGTTTTCGATTTCAAACCCTGAGTTCTGGACATGGGTTTTAAACATAACACAGCTTATGGTGCTCTCATCATCTTTCAAAGTAAAATACAGATGGCCTGAACTATGTGCTTTGAAATTGGATACCTCACCTTGAACAGATAAATTCTTTAGAATGAAATCCTTATCCATCAATTGTTTAATATAAGCATTGACATGACTAACTCCTAGTATTTGTTTTTCCATCCTATACCTACTTAATCTATAAGCTATATGTTCTTCTCTCTCAGAATCGAGAAAGATGTGCTATTCATTTATAATTCCGGCAATAATACCGTTGACAAATTTTGGCGACTGGTCACCACCATATTTTCTAGCCATTTCTACAGCCTCATTTATGGCTACATTGGTGGGTATTTCTTCATCATATAGAATCTCAAACAAAGCCAGTCTAAGAATGGCCATTTCTACATTTGCTATACGTTTCAGATCCCAACTCGTAGAACTTGAGCCAATGGTAGCATCCAGTTCTGTCTTCTTACTAACAATACCCATCGTCTTACTTTTAATATATTCAGCTTCATCTTCCTTGACTTCAATAGTCTCAAGATAATCCTTAATATGCTCCTCAATAGGAACTTCAAGGCCAAATTCATAGGAAAATATAATCTTAAAAATATTTTCCCTGATGTTCTTTCTGTTCATAATTGCCTCCATACATTGCAATACCCTTAAATAACTATTTAAGGGTATCAACGTTTTTCGATTTGTGATACTATTTCTCTATATCAACACCGGTAACATTTATGTTTACGACTTCCACAGTAAGTCCGGTCATGGTCTCCACTGCATTTTTCACCTTCTCAGATACACTTTTCGATACCTCAATGATCTGACTGCCAAAGGTTACGACAATGGCAAGGGTGAGAGAAACACAACCTTCACCAACTTCTACAACCACACCTTTTGCTAGATTTTTTCGTCCAAGTAGTTCAACAATGTCACCTGCCAGATTACCGACCATGCCTTTGACACCTTCTACTTCTGTCGCTGCAAGACCTGCTATAATCGCAATAACCTCATCTGCAATATGGATTTCTCCAACATCTTCATGATCATGTATTTTCAAAACTTGTCTGTCCATTATATTGCCTCCATTCCATTGTATTCACAACTTACTAGTCTCATTATATCGAAAGTCGGTTGAGTATGCAAGAACAACAATAAAGCAGCCCTATTTTATGATATAGGACTGCTTTATTCTAATTTGCTCTAGATATGTATTCGCCGGTTCTTGTGTCTATTTTTAATTTATCGCCTATGTTGACAAACAATGGTACATAGACCGTTGCATCTGTCTCTACTGTAGCCGGTTTAGTCGCGCCTTGCGCTGTATTACCTGCAACACCCGGTTCAGTATGTGTTACCAATAACTCAACAATAATAGGTGGTTCAACGCCAAACACCTTACCTGAGTGTGATAAAATCTTTACAATTTCATTCTCTTTAACGAATTTTAGCGCGCCATCCAACTGATCTTCCCTTAAACCAATCTGTTCATAAGATTCTATGTCCATAAAATGGAAAATATCACCATCTGCATACAGATATTGCATGTCTTTTCTCTGTATGATTGCATTTTCGAATTTCTCTGTCGGTCTAAAAGATTTTTCAATTACGGCACCTGTTTTCAAATTTTTAATCTTAGTTCTTACAAAAGCCGCACCTTTACCTGGTTTAACGTGTTGAAACTCAATAATAACATAAATGTTATTATCCATTTCAATTGTTAGACCGTTTCTAAAATCACCAGCTGATACCATTTATTGTCCTCCTTGTAATACCCAATAATCACTTAGATATTTAACAGATTTTTTCCTCATAAACTCTTGGAAATCATTTACATATTGTAATCTAAATACCTTATTTTTTCAACACTTTTTTGTGATTATTCTTAATAAACATATGGTTAAGGCGTCAAAACTTAATTTTGACCCTTTAAGCACTTAAAGAACCTTATATAATAATAAGGGCCTTGTTTGAATGAACAAAGTTTTTATATCCTTCTTTTGTCACAACAATAAGGTCTTCTATGCGTACACCACCAAAATCCGGTATATATATACCCGGCTCGATGGTCACCACCATGCCTTCTTGTAACGTCATGTGACCTTGCTCAGATAATCTAGGATTTTCATGAACCTGTAGACCTAAGCTATGACCTAAACCATGACCAAAATAGCCTTCATAACCTTGGTCATAGATATACGCTCTCGCTACGAGATCCACTTCTTTGCCTGTCATGCCCGCTTTAACAGCTCCAAGTGCCAGTTCTTGAGCCTTTAAAACTGTATTGTATAATCTAATCTGATCAGCATCCGCCTCACCCATAACAAATGTTCGCGTCATATCCGAACAGTAGCCTTCATAAACACAACCAAAATCCAAGGTTACAAAATCACCTTTTTCAATGGTCTTAGTCGTCGGTTCGGCGTGTGGTAGGCTGGATCTTTTTCCTGATGCAACAATGGTTTCAAAGGAAAGCCGGCTGGCGCCTTTTTTCTTCATAAATATTTCAAGTTCCAAAGCCACATCAATCTCTCTCATACCCACGCTAACATATTCCAATATATGTTTATAAGCAGCGTCTCCAATACTTGAAGCGTATTCAATTAAATCCAGTTCTGATTGGTCCTTAACCATACGGAGTTTTTCCAACATGTCTTCAAGGGGTATCAATTCAACATCTTCAAGATGACCTCTATGAAAATCAAATGCTTTAACCGTCAAATGATGGTTTTCATATCCAAGGGTATTCATACCATCTAACTCCATGATTTTTTTAATGGTTTCATTTAAGCCTAACTTCATATAATCCAAGATCTCAAAATCCGGACAAGTCATTGCTGCTTGCTCCATATAACGAAAATCCGTCATTAAAACTTTTTTATGAGCTGAAATATACACATAGGCTGAAGAACCGGTAAAACCGGTAATATAGCGTCGATTGTGGGCACTGGATATAAATATTGCTGGAAGCGCCCATTCTTTCATTTTTTTAAGCAAACGTTCATGTCTTTGAACTCTATATCTATCGGTCATTTACTTCCTCCGTATTTCATACAATACATGCGTATTTTTATGCTATAAAACGATCTTTCAGAATTAAGATGGCTTCTAGGTAACCCTCCAAACCTTTTCCCACAATCTGATGTTCGCAAACATCCTTAGTTACAGAAACATGACGAAAAGCTTCCCTCTCATGAATGTTCGAAATATGAACTTCTATTGTAGGAATCTGAATGCTACTAATTGCATCCCTAATTGCATAACTGTAATGGGTATAAGCACCCGGATTAATAACAATACCATCCACTCCATCGTAATAAGCTTTCTGAAGTCGGTCAATAATGGCACCTTCATGGTTCGATTGATAACACTCTGTCTTAACTTGTAGCTTTTGGCTATAAGCCATGATTTTTTCTACTAGAGTATTATAGTCTTCATGACCATAAATAGACGTACTTCTAATACCTAAAAAATTCAGATTAGGTCCATTGATAACCAATATTTTCATTCAATCACCTCACAAAATCTCTAGAATTTCATCCACTATATTTTTGATGGGTTTACCTGATGTTTGTATGATGACATTGGCTGTACTTAAATACAGGGGTTCCCTAGTCTCTAACATCCTGCTGATTTTTCCTTCAAGGTCTTCTTCGGCCTGTATTAATGGACGTTTATTATCATCCTTAATATTCTTAAGGATATGAGCAACATCGGCCTGAAGAAAGACGACAATGCCAACATTTTTTAGCATTTCAATATTTTCATTTCTTAGAATAACACCACCACCGGTTGATATGATTTTATTTTTTTGGCCATCAAGACTTTTTAGATATGTCGTTTCAAGATCTCTAAAATAAGCTTCACCATGATCTCTAAATATTTCACTAACCGTCTTACCTTCTGCTTTTTCGATTTCTTCATCCATATCAATAAAATTAAGATTTAAACGCTTAGCCAGCTCTTTTGTAACGGATGTCTTGCCACAGCCCATGAACCCTATTAATACTATATTTTCACCCTTATTTCCTTCATTCATTTTATTCACCTATTGTTGTATCATTTCGTCATCTGTTGTAAAAAAGCCTGATAGCATCTTTTTTTAGTTCCATCATCAATGGTACAGTCACGCCATAACTCAAATGCTGCAATGGCCTGATGAAATAGCATGCCCATTCCATTCATGGTAATGGCACCTGCTTCTCTAGCTTCACGTAAAAAATGAGTTTCATTTGGGTTATAAATAAGATCCACTGCCACCTCTAAGGTTTTGTAGAACTTAGTTTCATAGATAGGGTTATTGGCAATATGTGGGTACATACCGATTGGTGTCGTCTGAAAAGCGATGACCAAATCATTTCTTTCTTTAAGGTCTTCAAGAGGTATCACTTCAGTGGATATATCATAATGACGACCTATTAGCTTGGCTAACTGCTCAGCATTAGACTGTGTTCTATTTGTGATGGTTATATGTCCAGCACCTTCATGCGCACACATCATACCGACGGCTCTTGCTGCGCCACCTGCTCCGATAATCAATATGGATTTATCTTTTAGATCGACTTTAATCTCTTTTAAAGCCCTAGAGAGTCCAATCCAATCCGTATTAAACCCAATACGCTCATTATTTTTTAGCACGATTGTATTAACCGCACCAATGGCTCTAGCCATGCTATCGACTTGATCCAAATAGGACATGACATCGACCTTATATGGAACTGTAACATTAACACCTTTGATATCGAGCCCTATAAGCCCGTTCATGGCATGTTCCAGTTGGTTTTCCTTGACATGGAAGGCTACGTAAGCCATGTTTTCATTAAGGGCGTCAGCCAACATGTTATGAATGAAAGGTGAAAAACTATGTCCAACCGGATCTCCGATCAAACCATAAATATCCGTTGTTCCATTAATCATCTAACGCCCTTCTTTCTTTAGATATCTGTTTAAGAGTATTTTTTCCGTTCTTCTCTTAATAAAGGTAACCATTTGTTCTCTTGTTTGAATCGGTTTTACCAGAATTGTATATAAACCTAGACGGTTACCCACCCAAACATCTGTAAATATCTGGTCCCCTACAAAAATAGCATTGTGAGGGTCCACCCCGATAATCTTTAAAATTCGTTTTAACTTATAGGTAAATGGCTTCATGGCATTTGCCATCACAGGAATTTTCAATCCTTGATTCAATGTCTCCACCCTTCCCTTGGAATTATTAGATACTAAGGCTACTTTATAACCTATTGCTTTAAGCGTAGCAATAAGCCCAATCAATTCATCATGGGCATCCAGTTGATCAAACGGGACGAGGGTATTGTCAACATCAAACAACACAGCCCGATAACCTTGACCATAAAGACCTTCAAAATCTATATCATACACTTGACTTAAATATTCATCCGGATATAATATCTTCATTTTCCTCACCGTACTTTCATGATTTCTCTTTCTGATTATAACAATAAACCTACTGAGTGTCAAAAAAAACAGACCAAACTCAGTCTTGGTCTGTCATACTATCATGAAATTATTACGCTATTTTTCAAAATTTCGGAATTTCACTTGACTTTGGGTACTCATTTTTGCATCCCCGTCTACCATATCTAAGAAAATTTGAATACTTTTGGTATATTCAAAGTCAACATCATTGGTTGGCGCTACCCTTAACTGTTCAATGCGACTGGCCATGGGATAGCTTTGGGATGAACCATCCGGTTGATTGATGGTACAGGTTAATACTCGTGTACTTGGGTCGTACTCTATTTCAAATTCGATTGTGCCTTCTATAGGATCTTCTTGATGTAAAATGATTTTACTTGGGTTAATGAGAACATCGGGAGAATCAATTCTTGAACTACCCCCTTGATCGAAGATGTCTTCTATGCCTTTTGATTCTTTGGCTATGGCCGTAATCTGATTCATGGCCAACTGTCCTTCGTATTGAATGTCAATAATCTCTTTAGTAGCGTTAAAGCCTTTTAGATTAAAATTCAAGAAGGTACCTACAGCACCCATGATGATGCCGGCTATGGCAATGGCCAATATCAGCTCAATGGTGGTAAATCCTTTATTACTATTCATCCATAACCACCCTTCCGTTTTGCTTAATCACCTCGAATTCAATGACCCGACTAGAAGCCGTTGAACTGATTTCGTACTTGCCGTCACCATTGGCCGTATTCTTAACTTGGCCAGAAGTGCTATCAAACTCAAAACTGATTAATGTATGATTGGGTGGTTGAATGTCTTTATAAGCCGTACCGTCCCATTTTTTGATGGATACCTTTTTAGGGAATCTTATGGTTTTTAGTGTCGAATAGGTACCAGTTGCCCCCGTACGCACTAAGGTGGTTCCGATATATTGTTCAATGGTCGAATCATAAGCCAAGGTCAACCTATAGTCTTTATCCTTGGAAGCCATTTCTTTGGTTTGCACCAGCTTGATTTCACTGATCAGTTGGTTGGAATAGGTATTGATGTTGTTGGTATAGAGCGTATTTAACCCAAAGCCGGAAAGCCCTATGGCAATCGCCAATAAAGCCATGACAATAATCATCTCAATAAGTGTATAACCCTCTTGTCCTTTGATTATATTCCAACTTTTATCACACATCGTTATCACCTATTCTTTAACTTTCCAGAATTCAAAACGCATCAAATCACTATATCTATAAGGACTGTTGTTGTTAGGATCTAAGGTTCTTGTTTGATCAAAATCAACGAACTCAATCTCATCTAAGAATACCGGTGCAGATCCGGGTCCACTTCGATCTACCACATTAAACAGATTATAGAGTACATTATCCTCGTAGATTTTCTGAGCCAAATAATTTCTGATAACCATCGCATTGTTCTTGTAGATTTGGGTGCCACCGGTTGCGGTTATAGAGCCTCCTGAAATAATAGGTCCTGTAAACTCTAAGTTACCATGGATCACGATATCACCGTTATGTACAACCACACCTTGGGCCCTGCCGCTTGGTACATGAATGGAAGGGCTTTCCGAACCTAAGCTACCGCCATAAATATGTAGGGTTTGAGCTGTCGCATCATTGACATAGGTTATTTCTAGAGCATTCTGAGCTGCATTCAACACACTGGGTACCGTAGGATAAGGCGCATTGTTATGGTTGAGTGAACCTATGGTATCGATCTTCGTGAACTTGTCAACAGCGTTTACATTATAATAAGTTGGTGCGACCAAAGGATCAGCATCCGGATTATCAATACTAGGAGCGCCTGTGTCACTTCTATGACGTAGCATATGGAGTTGATAGATATAATCTTGACTAATTTTTATCCTTAGATTATCATAGCCCTCTTGACCGACCTTATTTGTATTGCTTCCATTATGATGGGTAAGATCCAAGAAGTCATTACCACCAATTGTACTGTCATGGACCAATTTCAATCCCGTGGTATAGATATAATTCTCAAGATTGACATTCGGACCGGTTTTAACAAAGGTATTACTGTTACCATCAATATAGTGCTTAAAAGCCACAAAATAAGCTTTTCTGTCCTTTAACCCATAATCAGTCGTCGTACCGTTAGCCAAGCTGATGGTTGACCCATCAATAGCCAACCAAGAGACATTGTCTTTTAATAACTTACTTTCAACAGTTGCGTCATGAACAGCGTCGCTACCTGCATAAAAATCATAAGGCACTTGTTTGAAAAAACTATCCCCTGCGGATTTCATAAGATCGATGGTTTCTTGTTCAAAACCCCATGTATATGAAACAAAATTACCCTTAAGAGATACACTTTCAGCGGTCTGATATCTGGTCGGTTGCACATCCACATAGGCTGTGCCGCCAATTAATATACCTTCATGACTTTCCAGAAAATCAATATCATTTTTTGTACTGGGAACAGGACTAAAGTCACCGTCAATCAATAGAGATGATCCACTGTTAATATCCGCATTAATGATAATAGCACTGCTTAGGTCATGGGTAACACCTGTTCCACTGCCATCCGTGTAGCCATAATAACTGCCGTTTATGTTAATGGTACCACCTGTACCGTTAAGCTCCAAATCATCACTTGTATAGACATTGCCGTTAAAGTTCATCTGACCACTGGCCCCGTCTTGTAACACAACACTATTGGCATACACCAAACCATTGTTTACGGTTAACCGTGCATTACTTGAACTACCGTCAGCCAGTTGAACATAACTACGGCTAAAGATATTGCCATGTACCGTAACGCGACTCGTGCCATTGACCAAAACACCACCATAATTTTTTGGATTATGGATGGCATCACCTACAGGAAGCTTGCCATAACCGTATATATCACCATGAATATCCACAACTGCACCTGCATTAAAGGAAATATCTTCATTGGCCACCAAAGCTTTTTGCCATATAGGATTGTTCGGCAATAAGGTTCTTTTTTCAATGGTATTAAGTGGATAGGATTTCACTTGATCACTTACGACAATATCTGTGGCTATTTTCTTCTCTGTATGATCGCCAAGTATAAATGTAGATTCTATACCTTTTACATGATAGGTAGAATCAGCACCGGTAAACGGTGTGACTGTAATGGCTGCTGTGTTTATGCTAATGGAAGAATTATTCTGTGACGGGGTATTGTCATCCAGATAAACAAATAACTCTGAATCCAAAAATGCAATCAGATTGCTTTGAGAACCTTTCGTATTCATAACGCTTCTAAAGTGATGTCGGTATATTTTATCTGATAATACCTTAAGCGCCTCTGTGTCTAACATATACATTCCACCACTGGGTATTATTAGAGTACTCAACTCAATTATTGGTGCCTCTTCAACATAGGTTATGCTACTTGGGATGCCCGAATAAGTTACAAGTGTCTCATCCAGTAACATGGCATCAATTTCGTTTAAGATGTGTTTAATATCATCATCCGTATCTGCTATAGCATCTGTAATGGATTCTTCCACCACTTTACCAACACGGGCATATACCTGATCTATGCCGGATTCAGCATAATATAAAGTCTTCTTAATCCGGTTGTCATTATGCTTCATGTTAATGTTCATTAAGGACATAGCAAGTAGAGCTGTTCCCAACATGGACAGTATCGCCACAGTGATGACAACAAACAATAAGGTAGAACCTTTTTGATTTTTTAGTTTAACCAATAATCTCATAAGATCACCTACTCGTTAATCTTGGTTGTTGTATAGGTGCCAAGCTTTTTACCTGAATGCACATCATAAATCTCGACTTTGATGGCCAGGATTCTACGATCAAAGCTGTCAACAACATTCAGATTCCTACTTATACTGACCGAACCACTGATGATTTTAGTGGTTGCTTGTACACTATTGGTATCATTTTCATAAAAAAACAACTTGATTTCCTGTGGTAAATTACTATCGATATCTATCCGAGTTACAATAGGCGTTCCAACGCCTGTTCCATCGCCCAATAGAAATCGTATAGCCGGTTCCAAAGGTGCTGATATACTAAACCGACTGTCAATAGAACCACCACCTGTTAATTGATCCAAATAATCAACGGTAATCACATTCGCATTACGGTCCCCACGAATTCGGATGACCCTTGACGTACTTGAAGTTGCTGTCTGTGGGTATGTGGTCTGATTACCACTGTTTGTTTCTGTTAGGAATACCGTATGCATATAACCGCTTGGTATATCGATAATTATATCTGCATCGGGCATTTGGGTAGGTGTGGGCAAAGCGAACGCACCGATATCCACACCTGTGTCATAAGACAAAACCGCTTTATAACCCTTTGGAAGTGGCGTCAAACCCATAAGCCCATACGTAACCTCTGTAAAACTATTGTCGATTTCTATGGTTGAATTGACACCAAAGATCGAATCATAATCTGAGAATTCTTTTGCCTTTAATGCCTCCAGGTATTCTTGCCCAAGACCGTTAGCCACCAGTTGTTTTCTTGTTTCTACTGTTGTTCCGATGGTTTGGGTGAAGACAAAAGAAATAGGAATCATGGCAGCACCAACAATGGCAATGGTTACCAATGCCTCTACAAGGGAAAAACCGCTATTGGATGTTAATCTGTTCCACCATGTTTTTATCAATTGATTCACCTCCAATTAAAACCTATTATATAAGTTTCACTAGACTATCAAAATTCATAGTTCCGTTGAAGCGTTCGGTACTATGAATTTTGATAGAAGTTCAACTAATATTCAATGTTTTAATTTACTTCACCTTCTGTGGATACGATGTTGAGTCTTGGTTTTGTAGAGTCTTCTTCGATTTTATTAATATATAGAGGCAGTTGTGTCTGATTGACAATTGTTAGGTTCATACCAACAAGGTCATTATCATCCACACGGTTTGAAGCATACAACTCCAGCTCAAGGGCTTGTCCCACTTCAAAAGATTGCCTGCTCTTTGTGATACCATTCATCACATAAGTGGCATAATAATTACCGTTTTCAACAAAAACCCTAAGATTGGCTTGTACCACATTGTTCCCATCACCTGTTACATAACTTCTTTGACCTGGATCATTGGTTAGTCCAATAACTTGTGCATAACCATCTGCCCTGGTTGGTTTTAAAGTAATAAACAAATCACCGGTTCCATCCGTCACACGATTGGTAACAGTTTGTGGGGTGATACGCAGATTTGGTGAATCGAATGGTTGTGCTTTACCTTTTGGTACGGTATTAAAAATAACCGGTTCGATTTCTCGTTCTACGCCTACAAGACCATACATGTTCATAACCAATGTGGTGGTTATCTTATTCTCCTCTTCTAAGAGGTTCATGCTTAGATTAGTCAGTACAGTACGGTCTTTGTAATTACTAATGTATCTTAAAAACGCTTTTAGATCCGTATAGCTTAGATCCAGATTAGATACGACGTTTTGTCTAATGGCCATCTCTGTTGTTTCATCATTAAGTTCATTGCTATAAGCTAAAGTCTCCACATTAGAAAAGGTTACATTACCAAAGTTAATGTTTGAAAAAGTATTTTCGATGTCAAAAAGCAACTTAAAAGCTCGCTCTTGTGACAGTTCTGCCGGTAACGCTTCCTGAATCTCCTTAATACGTGTCTGAGCGACTTCTGTTTCTTCAAGATAAAAAGGCATTTTATCATACTCAGTTCTAAGGGTGGCTACTCTTTCTTCAATGGCTACCATTTCTTCTTCTAAGGCTTGTTTTTTAATGGTGATCGGACGATACACTGCATAATAAAGAATCAATCCTATAATAGCAATACCTAGAATTCCAAGTAATCGTTTATCTCTATTGCTCATTATTCCACCTCCTGAATGACATAATCACAGGCAATGGAAAAGGCATAATAGGAATTACCTGCCGTACTACCTTCGACTTCTGAAAAACTGGGCACATAAACTTGGCTAAATACCGGTACATCATTAAGTGTCATGTTTTTTAAGATGGTAATGAAATTAACCATAGTTAACTTATCGGATGCAATACAGGAGATCAGTATACCTTGTTCAGAATTGTTCATGGTCAAATAACTGACACTTGTGGGAATCTCTGCTTCCATCTTTTCTAGAAGATCTGCCATGATCTCTGTGGTAGATGAGGATGTAATCATAATGGATTCATGAAAGACCAAGGATGTCATTGTTTGGTTATATTCATCGAGTACAACTTCTGCAATCTGTTTTTCTTCAATCTCAGCTAGAAGACTTTCCTTCTCTTTTTCAAGATTCCTAAGACCCATAAAAGGTAAGTATACCGCTACGGCTACCAAAGCAAAGGCTAATAAAGCCAACTCCAGCTTAAGACGTTTAGATACTCTTAGTTTGTCTTTGTTCAAGATATGAATGGGTAAAAGGTTCATTTCAGAATAAATGGCACCAATACAGTTAGTATAATAAACACTGTTTTTCACATAACTGTCATCACTTGCGATTACCCTTGGGTTATTACTTAAGACGGTACAAGTCATGTTAAAATAACGTTCGATGTACTGAGCGATACCGTTTATGCCTGTACCACCGCCAACAATATAGATATGTTCGATGCTCTCCTTATTCCTAGAAGCATAATAATCCATCAGTCTGGCAACACCGTTTAAGATCTGATTCAGTGCCGAAGACACATCATTACTTAGAAAGTCATTGGCCTCCGGCTCATGGTTTAATAAAGATTGATCTGCAGCGATTTTCATCGCTTCTTTAATGTCAACGCCAAAATGGTTTTGTATGCTGGTATTAATGACCTTTGTGCCATAAACCAAGTTACGGTTAAACTTAACAACCTTCTTGCTCATAACGGTGACCATGGTGCTGTCACTACCAAGATCTAAGAGCATATAAGTGTCATCCATATCCAAATGGCTGGCGAAATTAATAATACTATTACCACTATAATCGATACCTCTAACTCTAAGCTTCAACGACTCGGCCAACGCCACATAGCCATCCATGAGTGAGGATAAAGCCGCCACCAGGTTGACCTTGGCCTGCATACCATCCCCTAGATCTAACCGATCGATAATTCTATAATCCAAAGTATATTCTGCTAAATTCACAGGAAAATACTCATCTGCATTCATACGTATAAGGGTGTTCAACTTCTTGACAGGCAGATCCGGTAAATCTACCTCTCTTGTAATAATCTTACTGGACGCCACTGTAAAAATGACATCCTTTGTTTTGATGCCTTTTTCCCTTAAAGCAGCACTAATAACGTCACCAATATCGGTGACACCGTTTATAACACCATCACTTATGGCGTTCTCCGGTGTGTCTAAGAGTATACTGTGCCCTATTTTTATATTATCCTTGTTTCTAATATAGTCGATAATCTTAATCTTTTCATTTCCGATATCAATGGAAAGCCCTCTTTTTGGATAATTCACTTGACCCCTCCTACCCAATTCATCAATTATACTTACAATCTTAATTCTAAATTCTATTAAATTATTTTCTCTAATCTATCCTTATTTATCGAAAGACCAATCCAATATACCAATTTATGATTGGTTCACCAAAAAGCATCGCCGTCATAATACCTGTGGCCAAAAATGGTCCAAAAGGTATGGCTTCTCTAGGTTTAATGACTTTTATTACGATAAGGCTTATACCAATAACTGAACCCAGTATGGCGCCAATCATGAGTGCCAGTAAAATTTGATCCCATCCAAGTAAGAGTCCTGCTGCCGCCATTAGCTTAATGTCTCCCATGCCCATGCCGTTTTTCACCATAAGACTAAGAAGGATTAGTATGCCGCTGACGATAAAGAATCCGATAATATGACTTAGATAATCCCTTGTTAAGAACGTCTGTATCACACCCAGCAACAATATGAACAGCACTAGACCATTAGGAATAATCTTGTACCTTAGATCAATCATAAAGACCACCAACAGAGCCGAGAACAAGAAACAAGCTATAAGCGTTTGCCAGGACAAACCTAAGTATAGATAAATACCCAAATAGGCTGCTCCATTGAGCAGCTCTATTATTGGGTATTGGGAAGATATTTTTGTCTGACATGACCGACACTTGCCCCGAAGGATTATGTAACTAAGTAGAGGTATAAGATCATACCACTTCAGTACATAACCACACTTAGGACAATGGGAACGGTCAAAGGTAATACTTTCATTCAACGGTATCCTTAAAATACATACATTTAGAAAAGAACCGATGATGATGCCGTAGAGCAAAAATAAGATGTTCATAATTTATGGACGAGGATAAAGAACTGTTCCAGTATCACTTACAACGGTAACAGCTCCTGCGGCCGTTGTAGTAACTTCATAATTCGAGCCAACTGTACCATATGAAGATGCCTTTAGAACCGGAACTGCACCTGTAAAAGATGCCACAGCAAGATCTACAACTTCTTCAGCGTCAGAAGCACCACCACTAGTGACAAAATCTAGCGCAATAACAACGCCTTCATACTCTGGATTTTGTGCAATTGTTGTTGAAATAGAATCAGCAATTAGTTTGGCATTTGCTATGTCTGTACCTTCGTTGGCTCTTCTTATGTTTGCAAGTAGTGTTGGTACGGCAATTGCTGCAATAATAGCTAAAATTGCGATAACGATGATAAGCTCGATCAGTGAAAAACCTTCTTCTTTCTTAAATACACGCTTGAATAATTCTCTCATAATTTAATCTCCTTAGTTTTAGTTTTATTTTTTGGTTCATGGTTGGTCTTAGTATTGCCCTTATGCTCTCTCCATAAGTTGGCAACTTAGACTTCACCTTGGTTAACTGTAGTTGCTGACGCCTTCGTACATCTGGAACATAGGTTGAATGATGGAGATGACCACGAAGCCGACCACAACAGCCAAGACAACGATAATCAAGGGTTCTAACATGGTGGTGAGTTGGGATACAGCGGTTTCGACTTCTGTATCATAGAAATCAGCCACCTTATCCAGTATAGGCTCTAATTGTCCTGTATCTTCACCAATGCGGACCATATGGGTAATCATCGGTGGAAACACACCCATTTCTTCTATGGGCTTAGATAAGGGAAAGCCTTTACTGACTTGATCCTTGGCATCCATGAGACCTTTCATAACCGAATGGTTATCTACCACCTTGGAAACCACTTCTATGGCTTCAAGTAAAGGTAATCCGGAGGCAAGTAAGGTGCTTAAAGTTCTTGCAAATCTTGATGCCACGACTTTGGTATTTAACGGTCCAAATAAAGGTACTTTAAGTTTGAGACCGCCTAGGGTCATCTTACCTATTTCAGACCTTGCATAATAAGTGATAACACCGATTGTCAGAAGTACAACCATAATTAGGATGTACCATTTACTGATGACAAAGTTACTCATGGCCAGTAATATCCTCGTACTTAAGGGCAATTCCATGCCCAGTTCACTGAACATTCCAACAAATGTTGGTATAACCACCACTAAGAGTAATATCACCACCCCAATGGATATGAAGGCTACGACAATGGGGTAGGTTGTTGCTTTCTTGATGCTTTGCTGTAATTTGAACTCCTTCTCAAAGTGTGAAGCCATTCGGCTTAAGGCCACTTCAAGGTTACCGCTGACTTCACCTGCTTCAATCATGTTAACAAGAATGGCCGGGAAAGTCGTTGGATGTTTGGTCATGGATTTGGATAAGGATTCACCCTGCTCTACAGAACTGTATAAATCCGAGATGATTTTTCTAAAATGTTTGTTCTCGGTTTGTTCCCTTAAAAGATGTAGGGCTTCTAGTACACTGATACCTGCAGTTAAAACAGCTTCAAACTGTTGGCAAAATATCGTCAAGTCTTTTGTCTTGACAGGATTGCCAATTACAAAGTCTTTTTGCAGGTTTCCCTCTTCAGTTATTTCCAAAGGATAAAGTCCACTGTCTTTTAGCATTTGAGTAGCCGTTTTTTTACTATTGGCTTCTAACTTGCCTTTTTTAACTTTACCAGCTTTGTCCATGGCTGAATATAAAAAATTAGCCATATCACGCCCCCTTAGTCCTGTTCTTAATTCAGGTTAATGATAATTATCCAAGGCATGGCCCAACACCTTCATATATTACTGAACATATCATTCATATATCAATTCCTACATCCATTAAATATAGGAAATATATCATGTCATAGTAACATATCATAGACAATTATCTATCATATAATTCATTATATCACCTATTGGGCCTATGTAAATAGTTATTATTGCCTAGGTACATAGTACTAGGGCCTTAATTGTTATTTTTCCTACATTCTTCTTTCAAGATTCGCCGGATCCTGAGCAAAGGTCAAGGCATCCTCTTTGGATATGCTGGCTGTTCTTAGTAGCTCTAGGATAGCATCATCCATCGTTTGCATGCCCAGTCTTTTATTGGTCTGCATAATGGATAGTATCTGATGAGTTTTGTTTTCGCGTATCAGATTTCGCACAGCAGGATTAGCATGCATGACCTCAAAAGCCGCACATCGTCCTTTACCATCTAGAGTTGGTAACAGTTGCTGGGAAACAACAGCGGTCAGTACCGCAGATAATTGGACCCGGACCTGTTGTTGCTGATGAGGTGGAAAGACGTCTATAATCCTGTCAATGGTGTTGGTCGCACCGATGGTATGTAGGGTTGATAAAACAAGATGGCCTGTCTCAGCTGCCGTGATGGCTATAGCAATGGTTTCAAGATCTCGCATCTCACCTACAAGAATCACGTCCGGATCTTGTCTAAGAGCAGCTCTTAGGGCATTGGCATAACTGAAAGTGTCCAGACCGATTTCCCTTTGATTAACGATGCTCTTTTTGTGCTTGTGCAAATACTCTATAGGATCTTCTAGGGTTATGACATGGGCACTTCTACGTTGATTAATTTCATTAATAAAAGAGGCCAAAGTTGTGGACTTACCACTTCCCGTTGGTCCTGTTACCAGAACCAAGCCTCTTTTTTTGGTATAAAGCTCTTGTATAGAACCCGGCATGCCCAGTGCCATCGGGCTTGGTATTTCCGAACCAACAAGACGAAAGGCTGCCGCAACGGAGCCTCTCTGCATAAAAGCGTTTACTCTAAAACGTCCCAAACTGGGTATGGCAAAGGAAAAGTCAACTTCTCCGTTTTTGTCAAACACCTTTCTTTGTTCCTCTAACATAATAGGTAGAATCAAAGCTTTGGAAGTATCCGGTAACATGGTATCGTAGGGTAGATATTCAAGGTCTCCATTGATTCTAAGTATAGGTGGTACGCCTACGGTTATGTGGACATCTGAAGCTTTTTTATCTTTGGCTAGGCCAAGAAGTTCTTCTATGGTAATCATGCATTCTCCTCCTTGAGCAATCTTAATCTGTGCCGTAGGCTATTCTAAGCAACTCATCCACAGTGGTGACGCCATCCATGACCAACCTGGTTGCGTTAAATTTTAATGTTCTCATTCCTGCACTCATAGCTACTC
Source organism: Firmicutes bacterium HGW-Firmicutes-3 (assembly GCA_002841435.1). Classification (GTDB taxonomy): domain Bacteria; phylum Bacillota; class Clostridia; order Lachnospirales; family Vallitaleaceae; genus Petrocella. Next base: position 19,662 of record PGZS01000026.1, read on the forward strand.
TTCTTATATCGTCAGCATTGCCTCTTTTATTAATGATGTCACGAATCTCATGGCCTACAGGCATAATCTCATAAACACCAATACGACCCATATAACCGGTATGGTTACATACATGACAACCCACAGCTTTATAGAGCTGCAGCTCTTCTTCTACCGGTGTGCTCAGGATACTTTTTTCAAACTCTGTTGCCTGGATTTTACTGCGACATTTGGGACACAGTCTTCTAACCAAACGTTGAGCAATGACACCAACGACAGAAGCGCCGATTAAGAAAGGTTCTATACCCATATCCATTAACCTGGTGATTGAGCTTGGTGCATCGTTTGTATGTAAGGTACTTACAACAAGGTGACCTGTTACAGAGGCTTTGACAGCGATTTCTGCTGTTTCACCGTCACGAATCTCACCAATCATAATAACGTCCGGGTCTTGTCGTAAGATGGACCTTAAGGCAGATGCAAAACTAAGACCGGCCTTAACATTAACTTGTACTTGATTGATGCCTTGAATCTGAGACTCAACCGGGTCTTCTACTGTAACGATATTTATTTCTTCATCATTAATCTCGTTTAGAGCCGTATATAAAGTTGTAGACTTACCGCTCCCCGTTGGTCCTGTTACGAGAATAATACCGTAAGGGTTGCTTAAAATATTTTCAAATTTCTCCAGATCATCTTTAAAAAGGCCAAGTTCACTTTTACCTTTATTAAAACCTTCTTTGGAATTAATCCGCATAACCACTTTTTCTCCATAAGTGGTCGGAAGACTGGATACACGTATATCATATTCCAGACGGTCTACGGTGATTGAGATACGGCCGTCTTGTGGTTTTCTCTTTTCGGCAATGTCCATGCCGCCCATAATCTTAATTCTTGCAACAATCGCGGATAATAAAGAGGTCTCGTACTCAAAGAGTTGTTTCAAGTTGCCGTCGATTCGGTACCGAACTCGAATTCTTTTTTCATAAGGTTCAATATGAACGTCACTGGCTCTATTATGCACCCCTTGTTCTAATATGGTGTTAACCAGCTTTACAATAGGTGCGTTCTTAACAGCTGAATCCGAAGCACCTTCAAGATCTTGTAGGCCTTGATCGATTTCAGTGGAATGTTCAGCCTTATACTGTTCTGCCGCCTGATTGGCTTGTTCCTTACCATAGTGTAAATCAATGGCTTTTAAGACCTGCTCCTCAGTTGCCAACATTGGAATAATGTCTTTACCTGAGAAGATGCGCACATCATCAATAGCAAAAATATTAAGAGGGTCTTCCATGGCCACATATAATTCTGTTTTTGTAATTTTTATAGGTATTAAAAGATGACGTCTGGCCAGTGTTTCTGTAATGACACCGGTAGCGTCTTTGTCAATGTTATATTCTGTTAAATCTACATAAGGAATACCCAGCTGATATTCCAAAACTTCATTAATATTTTGTTTGGTGACATAACCTAGACTGATAAGGGTTTCACCGATCTTGCCACCGTCGGATTTTTGATGACTGAGTGCGGTTTGAAGTTGTTCCTCCGTGATGATACCGTACTGCAACAACAAG
>PGZS01000227.1 GCA_002841435.1 Firmicutes bacterium HGW-Firmicutes-3
CGTGGAATTCCTTTAATGATGGTTACTGTCATTGAAAAGACCGGTGAAGGACCCGTTGAAGTAGGTAAAAAAATGATTGTTGGCGAGAATTTAGAAGCGTATGGTACGGTTGGTGGCGGAGCCCTTGAATTTCATGCCCGCGAATTATGTAAAGAACTTCTCCAAAAACGCGAAAATCGATATGAAAAATATTTACTCGCAGAAGGAAAAGTCTATCCTGATACCATTACTTTACCGATGGCCTGTGGCGGTAAAGTATCTTTGATGTACGAATATTTAGGAGCGAAAGAATATGTGTATATCTTTGGGGCAGGACATGTCGGTCAAGCATTGGCGAATGTATTAAAAACCATGCCGTTTCATATTACGGTTATTGATGAAAGAAAAGATGTAGCCAAAGCTTTTAAAAACGCTGATTTAGTCTATGATATGGGATTCGTTGAGTACATTGAAAAGTACTCAATTAAAGAAGATAGTTTTGTGGTGGTTTGTACGCCAGCACATCTACATGATTATCACGTCATTAATAAAATTCTTGAGTTAAAATTAAAGCCTAAATATATGGGAATGTTATGTTCTCCAATAAAATTACGAGATTACTTGGATAAAACGTATGAACAATTTGGTCAAGAAGTTGATCTATCAAACTTTTATTCTCCAATAGGCTTAAATTTAGGGGGAGGATCTCCTTCTGAGATTGCTATCTCTATAAGTTCTGAAATATTGGCGGTTAGTAATGGCAAGATAAATCATAACCATATGCGGGAGACCACCGATGGTGTACCTCATTACTGGTAAGATTAATCACCAAAAAACGACCAAAACAATAGAAATAGCGAATAAGATTTTATCCTCAGATGGATTCGTTTCTCTAAAAACAATGGATCAGGGAAATGTTGTTAAGTTCGATGTTATGAAATTATCGACGAAAGAAACGAAATTATTAGCAATGACAAAACCCTATTTTAATCATCAGTTTAATTATACTCAAGAGTTAGGCCCCTATGTCTTTAATGATGAAGCCTTTCATTGGGTGGAAAATGAAATGTTAATGATGATTAATAACCATGTAAAATCCCTATTTTTAGATGAGGTTGGAAAACTTGAAATCGATGGATATGGATTTTATCAAACAATCATTCAGATGTTATATTCAGAAAGAGATTGTTATTTCACGATTCGGGACCAATTTATCCCAATGTTTCTAGAGAAGTTCAAGATTAAGTCATATCAAATCCTGACATAAAGGAAGTGGTCTCATGTATGATTTGGCGATTATAAATGGGAAAGTGTGGATTGACGAAGCATTTCACCGTCTAAATATTTACGTATTAGGTGGTAAAATTGCTTGTCTTTCAGCATCTCGTTTTGAGGCTTCAGAAGTCATCAATGCGACCAATGAATACGTGATTCCAGGGATTATTGATCCCCACGTCCATTTCGCTTTAGGAACCGGAGAAAGAAGATCAAAGGATGATTTTCTATCAGGCTCCATCGCAGCTGCGTTTGGTGGAGTCACAACAATTATCGATTTCTTAGATCCGTCGAGAAATGTCGATGAATTAAATCAAAACTATCTAAAACGTTGTAATGAAGCAAAAGAGTGTGCGATTGATTATCAGTTTCACGCAACATTACGAGAACCAAATCAATCGTTAGAAGACTTTGTATTCCGGATGGAACAACTTCATTTAAAATCGCTTAAGATATTCACGACTTATTCAGATTCACACCGCCGTACCGATGATGATGCCATCAAGACGCTTCTCAAGTTAACGACGTATCATCCTTTTATATTAATCGGACATGTTGAAAATGACCAATTAATTGATTTGAATCCTGATTATCCTTTCCAACTCTTGCCACTATCTCGACCTGTCATTGCAGAAACTGAAGAAGCCATGAAAATAGCTGGTTTTGTCAAAGAAACAGGTGGTACATTTTATATGGTCCATTTAACTTCGGGAGAAACAATCGAGAAAATAAAAGCTAAATATCCTGATCTAATTAATCAAAAGTTTTTAATTGAAAGTTGTCCGCATTATTTTGTTTTTACAGAAGATGCATTGTCTAAAAGTGATGGGTATTTATATACGATGGCTCCGCCTTTACGAACCAAGAATGATCAATTGAAACTCAAAAATAATATTGATTATATAAACACGATAGGGACAGATCATTGTTCTTATGACATTACTCTCAAACACAAGACTTTATTAAATCAAATGCCTTTAGGGATTGGTGGCATTGAACATTCATTTTCAATCATGCATTCGATGTTTGGCGATAAAATTATTGATAAAATGACGAAAAATGTCGCTTCAATTTATCAATTACCGACAAAAGGGCTGATAAAAGCCGGAATGGACGCAGATTTTTGTTTTTATGAAATGACCCCTCCTTTTACCATTCGCGACAGTCACTCTGCGGCAGATAACGATATTTATTTAGGCATGAGAGTGACGACAAAAGTGGTTAGAACGGTTTTAAGAGGCAAAATTATTGTTCAAAATTCACGATTTATCCCTCAT
>PGZS01000027.1 GCA_002841435.1 Firmicutes bacterium HGW-Firmicutes-3
AAGCTTAAACTCACGTTATCCGTTGTAATCATTGTAAATCCTCCAATTTCATTGCCTGTTATTAACTTACAAAAACGTACGACACACAGTGCCATACGTTATGTATCAAACCTCATATATCATATATCAATTAATATTAAATGTCAATCACGGAAGTGGTTGGTCCGTATCCCCAAAAGGGTTTGATGGCATCTCATCTTGTATTTGGGAATCGGGCTCATCAAAAATATCCTCAAACTCAAACACTTCATCATACTCGAAAGCATCCTGCCATTGATAATAACTGGTAATATCAAAACGGTTGATGAGTTGATAGTTTTCATTTATGTTATTAGGATTAGGAGGCAGCAAAGCCAGCGTCACTGTAATGTGTTTTGGGTAGTTTTCATCTAAGTGATGGGAATTAAAATCAATGAAACTTGGCTTTAATTCATGGCTGTTTCTTATATCACCTAAACTATAATCGGCCATATACAAAGCCAATGATTTGTCCCCTTTTATTGCATGACTTAAGCGTTCCTTTAATAGTTCCATATAGATATAGGTGAAAATCTGTTGTTCAGATAGAGGTTCCAAATTAAGATCACCACTATAATCCATAATATAAGTATCTTCCTTCATATGGTTAACAGCATCTTCTTGCGCACTAAGTAAGATTTGATCGATTTCTCCGATTTTTTCTTCAACCAAACCTTCTAGGTTATAGTAATCATGAAGCCAATCCTGTTTTTTTTCTGCCAAACGCTTATTGGAAAGTGAAGTTGTAAGCACAGCTAAACCAAAAACCATCATAACGACCATGAGTATGATGACCAGTATGGAACTTGAACCTTCTTGTCGTTTGTATAATGGATAATCAATCATAAGCCTACTCCTTATTTTTGAAATAGTGTTTTGTCGTGTAAGTAGTTAAGGTCTCATTGGTTGAGGTATCAATCATATGAGTAGATATTTGATAGAGACCGGAAATAGACCCGTCTTTCACCATGGACCAATTAAGCGTATAGTTGCCTTCGTAATCAATAGGTTTAAATGTATTGTCGTAAAACAATTGACCTTGAATCTCTTTTGGTGTCTCATCAAGCCAGTTATAAGAGCTTAAGAACGTTTCAAGATGATCATATGTTTTCATAGTTTCCAGTTGATTGATAATCAGAGTATTGGCTTCATCGGAGATTTTTGCTTGCTCATTTATCGCATAGGATAAAACAAAAAGTCTCAAGACAATAACACTTACAATGCTTAGAAGAGCTATGGAGATGATGATTTCAATTAGTGTAAAGCCTTGTTCACTACTAAGAAGCTTTTTCATTACAGTTCATCTCCCTTACTTAATGTGCTCTTAAGGTTGCATACATCCGAGTAGGATTTGTATCATCTATATTTTTAGAAAGTGTGGTAATAATCTGGCCTTTTATGTCATCTTTAGAGAAAATAAGCTGTCCATCCAGATCGATGATTTTTGAGCTTATTGTTAGATCCAAGACGCTATCGGTGTAACATTCCCATAAGGCACCTTCATAGAAGAATATATAAGTAATCAAACCCTTTTCTAAGCCATGATGTGATATAACCAAAACATCATCTTTAATTGGCGGGAAGCTATCCAAATTAATAGCGTCTTTTGTATCATTTTGTTTAATTTTCATATTGATATAGGATAGGGCTATTCGATTATTTTCTGCCAGCTCTTTATCTTTTAGGATGATTCTATAGGTTTGACTACCTTGATAGATAAGTACAGATATGGAGACAGCAAAAACAATCATTAAAAGAATGACCATAATGGATTCGACGGAGATGTTGATCTTTCTTTTTGACATAAGGGTCTCCTTTACCGGTCGACTTCATGTGTAAGTTTTTCAAGGATTGTAATGCTTGGCATGATGTTAGAAGCAAAGATCTCGTAATCATATATATAGTTCTCATGATTCAAAATTAGACCGTAATGCTTTGATAAATAGTCAAGATCAGGAGGATAGCTACCTTCTGAAGCGTAACACTGGATAACATACTTCATGACTGTTTCTTCAAGTGCTGCCTTGTTCAAATTGATATAGGTCGCATCATAGGATGAAAGTCGACCGATGAGTAGAAAAATCATAATAAATACAAAGGGTAAAGTCATGATTTGAGCCCATATGTTAAGCGTTGAACCACGTTTCATAATATCACCATCCTATCCGATAGAGTCCATAATACTGACGATGGGTAGTATGACAGATATGAGCATAATTCCAACGACTAGAGAAAGTATAATTATCAAAATAGGTTCAATAACTGTCGTGAGTCGGTCTAACCTTGCATCTGTTTCTTTTTCCATAACCATGGCTGCTTTATCTAACATGGCATCCATATGACCTGTGGTTTGCGCAACAGAAAAGAGTTTAATCAGTACCCATGGGAAAAGTTTCAAGTCTTCGATAACTTTATCCAGAGGCTTGCCAGTATTTAAATCCGATATGGCAGTATCCATCTTAGATTCCACATATAGATTATTCATAATAGGCTTTATCATTTTAATGCCAATGCTAATGCTGATGCCACTTCTTATGAGGACAGCAAGATTTCTTGCAAATCGAACAGCGGTCAATGAAGCATAAATATCTTTAATCACAGGTAGCTTAAACTTAAGTCGATCTAAGAAGTATCGACCGGCAAGTGTACTCTTATAATAGAAGAAAAAAACTATAGCAATCACCAATAAAGCAAAGAAAATAAGAATATAATCACCAATAAAAAAGCTAACGGACATAATTCCTTTTGTCAATGTTGGCATCTCGCCGCCAAGGGAAGTTAAGATTTCGTTAAACATAGGGAGAACTTGAAGCACGAGAAGTAAGATAACTGCAAACATTAATACGGATAGAATTATTGGGTATGTAACAGCAGACTTAACTTTTACCGCAGCCTCAAGCTCCTTTTCATAGGCATCAGCAACTTGGTTTAAGGTACCGGTTAAGTCACCGCTTTTTTCACCGATATCAACCATATTGGTGATAAAAGATGAAAAAGAAACCTCGTGATCTTGTATGACATCACCAAGAGAACGCCCGGACTTGATACCAGACAACATGTCTTCTAAAACTAGAATTAGATTCGGATGGTCAGATTTGTTTTTAATCATCTCAAGGCCTTCATACAAAGAAACATCTGAGTCGATGACCAGAGCCAGTTGGCGTGTGAAAATAATGACTTCTTCTTTTGGTAACTTGTGTTTTGATTTGGTCACTTGTTTACTCCCCTCTAGAATAGGATTACATGATGAGGTCGTCTAGTTAAGAACATCAAAATATGCATCAAACAACTGAATATCTTGTGCTCTTAGTCTTGCTTCTTGATAGTCAATAATATTATCATGACAAAGCTGTACAAGATTACGCTCAAGCGAACGCATACCCTGACTCATTCCATTTTGAATAAGGTTATTAATTTGGTATTGTTTACCTTCACGAATGAGATTACGAACAGCAGGTGTAACGGCCATGATTTCACTAGCAAGAACAAGGCCTTTATGGTCTTTTCGTGGCACCAGTTGCTGTGAGATAACACCTTCTAGAACGGTTGCCAACTGACTTTTTACCTGATTTTGTTGTTCAGTGGGAAAAGCGTCCAAGATTCGGTCGACGGCTTTTACAGCCCCGTTGGTGTGCAAAGTAGATAAAACCAAGTGTCCGGTTTCAGCTGCGGTCAATGCAATAGAGATGGTATCCATATCACGCATCTCTCCCAACATGATTACATCCGGATCTTCTCTTAAAGCTGACTTTAAAGCGCCTGAAAAGGAAAGGGCATCACTACCGATTTCTTTTTGGGTAACCATACTTTTTTCGTGTTTGTGTAAGTATTCGACGGGATCCTCTATGGTGGTAATATGATAATGATAACGCTCATTAATCATCTTAATCATACTGGCCAAAGTGGTGGATTTACCACTGCCGGTTGAACCGGTTATCAAAACAAGCCCTTTATTTTTCTCGAGAAAATCGGCTGCGATACCAGGTAATCCAAGGGCTTCCAGATCGGGAATAACGAGAGGGAGGGAACGAATGGCAAGAGCAAATGTACCTCTTTGTAAATAAAAATTGCAGCGGAATCGTCCTAGATCTCGCTTGGAATATGACATATCCAAAGTTTTTTTCTCATTTAAAATCTCAAGTTGCTTTTCATTCAGGTAGAGACCTACAATTTGGCGCATTGTTTCAGGTTTTAGGATATCGGTGTTTTCAATTGATCTGAGCCTAGAGTTAACACGTATCAGTGGCTTACTTCCGGCACAAAGATGTAAATCTGTAGCATTGTACTTCATAGTCTCCTCAAGCAAATGATCCATAAACTCAGTGTAATTATCCATTGCTGTCTCCCCTTGTAAAAAAGTTAATATTTTATATTAAATATCATAGTTTAACTATATAGCTGAAGTGTCAAAACTAAGTTTTAACACCTTAACCAATATTATACTCTTTGTTGGCGTATTCCGTCCAGTCACAACAAGATATTATGGAGAAATATCATGACAATTATTACATAACGTGATATAATTACACAAGAGGTGATAAAAATGACATCGTTTGGTGATAATTTAAAAATAATTAGAACACAATTAAATATGAATCAAAAAGATTTAGGCGACAAGTTAGGTGTAGGCCAAACCACCATAGCCAATTATGAAAAAGGTGTAAGATTTCCAACAGGAGAACTTCTAAAACGGATAGGAGAAGTACTCAATGTATCTATTGATCAGCTGATGGGTCACCAGATTGTGAATATGAGCTTGGAATCTGAGGCACTTGATGTAAAAGCATTCAATGAAAAATTGAAAAAATGTTTGATTGATGGTAATGAACAAGAAGCACTATACATGATATGGCAGTTAAGCCCATCAAAAGATAATATTCTCATTATATATGAAGACATACTGTTGCGAGTCATGGTGGAGATTGGAGAAATGTGGGAAAGAGGCGAAGTAAATGTTGCGGTTGAACACTTTGCGACACAAGTGGTGCATAAGATTCTTTCAATGACGTCAACCATAACCGGGGATGTCCCAAAAGGCAAGCATCGCGTTTTATGTATGTCTTTTAATTCAGAACCACATACAATTGGTATGAGGATGATTTCAGAGTATTTTTCATGGCTAGGTATAACGTCTTATTATATTGGCACCAGTGTACCAACGGACAGTGTAACCATGATGTTGAAAAGTAAAAAAGTGGATATCTTGGCCTTGTCAGCAACCATGCCCTATCATTTAGACGGCATAAAAAATCTAATAGAGGTTATTAAAAGAGACCATGGGCTTAAATCCCTAAAAATTATAGTAGGTGGGCAGGCTTTTCAACATAATCAAGAGGTATGGAAAGATCTGGGCGCAGATGGTTATGCAAATAATTTTATGTCATTAAAGACATGGTTAGAAAAAGAAAATTTTATAGAGCGTTCATAGACAGTCGTTGACGATAGTGTTTGAGACTTTAACCCAGATAGACGAATAGACGATAACATGGTAAAATATAGATAGAAGGAAAACAACAAAACAATTTATCCGTCTTAAGAATCGGAAGGTGATAGTATGGCAGAAATCGGACAAGTAACAGAAGTTGTGGGTAACTTAGTAAGTGTGAAGTTGCAACGACATGATGCCTGTAACCATTGTAATGCATGTATGGCAGGCGTAGAAACTGAAGAAATGATACTTGAAGCGGAGAATCTTTGCCAAGCAGATGTGGGTGATTTAGTGGGCATTAGCTTAGAAGAAAGTAATTTTCTTTTAGCGGTCATTATCATGTACATAATTCCACTTTTTGGCTTATTGTTTGGTTTAGGTGTAGGCTATGTAGTCGGCAATCAATTGGGTGTTAACGTGGAAATTATGAGTATTCTTTTTGGATTTGCGTTTTTGGCGATAACATTTCTAGTCATTCGAAAAAATGAGGACAAATTTCATACAAGAAAATTCAGACCTATAGCCAGTGGCATCGTCAAAAAGCATACGGATTAGACTTTTTTTGCAGCATATTGGTCAAAAAGTGTACTTAAAGAAAATATAATCATCATTGCAACAGCGATGCTACCGGCAATTTGTAAGGTTTCAAAAAGGTGTTTGGCCACTAAATTATAATCTTCTTCGATAACCGCATAAAGTGTTTTATACATACCCATGCCGGGAACCAATGGTATGATGCCTGGTATTTGGAATATGGTAACTGGCGATTTGCGTAGTTTTGAAAAAAGATTGGCAAGTAGACTGACCAAAAAAGCTCCGACAAAACTACCTGTAACAACAGAATAATTTGAATGGATGACCATCAAATAGCCCCACCAACCAACTGCGCCGACAAGTCCGGATATAAGCAGTTGGTTTTTTGATGTGTTAAACATGATGGCAAAAAAAATCGTAACGAAATAAGCAGCAATGACTTGAATCATCATAAGATGATACCTCCATATATGGAATTGAACATAGAAAGAGCAATACCAACACCGGCTGCGATAGAAGCAGCCACGATGAAAGCATCTAATATTCTTGAAGCTCCGGATACAAGATCACCATGAATGGTGTCACGAACGGCATTGGTAATGGCAACACCAGGAACGAGAGGCATAATGGAACTGATGATGATTAGGTCTAGGCTATCACCAAGACCTATAGAATGGATGAAAAATAAGGCCACCCATGAAGTCATAAAACTACCGATAAGATCAATGAAAAACTTGGAAACGCCTAAGTGTTGCATGGTCACTTGAAACAGACCAAGAGCTAACCCGGCGACTAAAGTGACAAATGCATCACTCAAGGAACCACCAAGAACAATGGCAAATAAACCGGCAGCAAGCCCGATGGAAGCCACTATAAAATGCCTGCTATAGGCCGGCTCATGAGCTGCCTTTAAAATAGCATTATGTGCATCATTTAAAGTGATGAATTGGCTACAATAGTCTCTGGAAATGGCATTAGCAAGTTCGATACGGTAGAGATTAATGCCTCTGTTGTTAACCCGACGTATATATGTCATGTGATCACGGTCTTCATCTTCTAAGGTTGCAAAAATACCTGTAGGTGTTACAAAAGACTCGATTCCTGTGTAATCAGAGGTTTTTAATATGCGGTTGATTGTGTCTTCTACACGGTAAGTTTCTGCACCATTTTTTAACATAACTTCACCAACAGTCAGTGAAAAGTTCATTAGTTTTTTTGAATCCATCATTCACCTCATATTCTAGCCAGCTATGATAAATAAATATTCATTCACATATATGGTTAAGGTGTCAAAACTATATAGTTGAACTTTCACATAATTTGTATGTGAATTTAGTGAAACTTAGTTTTGACCCTTTAACCATATATACATTATTAGTTTTAACACCTTAACCATTATGAGTGTAGTAAAATGTTTAAAACCATTTTACTATGAAGGTGTCATCTATGTCAAAAGCAGAATTTAATTCTGTATGAAATCAGTGTTTTATGATTTCATGATTCCATTCTAGAAAACCATATGATATAATACCACTAAATAATGGGTTAAATCAAGGAACTATAATTAGGATAACCAAGTACATTCACGAATAATGGAGGAATAATCACATGTATTCATTTGATGAAGTAAGTAAAGCTGACCCTCAATTGGCAGAGGCCATGGAACTTGAGTTGAACAGACAAAGAAATAATATTGAGTTAATTGCATCCGAGAATTTTGTGTCTAAAGCCGTTATGGCGGCAATGGGCAGTCCTTTGACGAATAAATATGCAGAAGGGTATCCGGGTAGAAGATATTACGGTGGGTGTCAATTCGTTGATATGGCTGAAGAATTGGCAATCAGTCGTGCTAAGGAGATTTTTGGAGCAGATCATGCGAATGTTCAACCCCATTCAGGAGCTCAAGCTAACATGGCGGTTTTCTTTGCAGTATTGGATCCGGGTGATAAGGTTATGGGCATGAATCTATCTCATGGCGGCCACTTGACCCATGGAAGTCCTGTGAATATGTCAGGTAAGCATTATGAAATCATACCATACGGTGTCAATAAGGAAGGATTTATTGATTATGAAGCTTTAATGGCACTTGCCAAGGAAGAGAAACCAAAGCTTATTATTGCCGGTGCCAGTGCCTATGCAAGAACCATTGATTTTGCTAAGTTCAGAGAAGTTGCAGACGCCGTTGATGCTTATCTTATGGTAGATATGGCCCATATAGCAGGTTTGGTCGCGGCTGGGCTTCATCCTAATCCTGTACCTTATGCTGACTTTGTTACCACAACTACCCATAAGACTTTAAGAGGTCCAAGAGGTGGTATGATTCTGTGTAAAGAAAAATATGCCAAAATCATAGACAAAGCAATTTTCCCAGGTATACAAGGTGGACCATTAATGCATGTGATTGCTGCAAAAGCAGTTAACTTCAAAGAAGTTATGACAAAAGAGTTTAAGAGTTATCAAAAGCAAGTGGTAAAAAATGCAGCAGCATTATCAGAAGCATTGGTTAAGAGAGGCTTTGATATTGTATCCGGTGGTACGGACAATCATCTGATGTTGGTGGATTTGCAAAACATTACAATGACAGGAAAAGTAGCTGAGCATCTTTTAGATGAGGTAGGTGTGACCTGTAATAAGAACACAGTACCTTATGATCCTGAGAGCCCATTTGTCACAAGCGGTATACGCCTAGGTACCCCTGCGGTCACCACTAGAGGAATGACTGAGGCAGATATGGATGTCATTGCGGAGATAATTGAACTTACATTAAAAGATATTGAGAACAATAGAGATAAGATTGTTAGCATGGTTAAAGAGCTTGTTGACAAATATCCACTATACTAGAAAGGTTAGCAACAAGACCTTAAGCAAATGATTTTCATAGATTAAAACCTAAGGCTGTTTCCATAACGGAGGCAGCCTTATTTATCTAATCCATTGCATTATGCAAAAACAATAGAAGTAGTTGTATACATTTGATAATTGTGAGATAATTACTAAAGTAGGATAACCGAAATTGGGGGCGATTTTAATGAAGGAATCAATTAAAAATTTGCTGTTAAAGAACAAAAACTTGTTCATAGAAGATTTGGAATTGTTTGAGACCATGGTAAGTTTAGTAAATGATGTTGACCCAATCGATAATAGGATTGTGAAATTGATAGAAGCATTTATATCAAAGTATCAAGATCAATATGGTAAGATCAATTCATTATTATTAAGTGACTTGCTCGTTGAAGATGAAGAAGCATCCATTTTCATGCAATTGGATAGAGAATGTTCTAGAGCCAATAGGTATCAGCAAAACTTGACCACCTGTATGGTGCATATCAACTATAACCAAACTGAGGAAGCAACGATGAACAACCTGATGAACTTATTTGAAACAACATTAAGAGACAGCTTGAGAAAAACAGATTGTGTTGGTTTATATAGAGTGGATAAGCTATTAATTTTATTGCCGTACACTTTGAAAGATGATGCAATGTCGGTTATAAAAAAAATGGAAGAACAAATTCATAACATTGGTAAAATACATAACGTAGAGCTAGGAGAAGTTTTTTCTGTTACTGAATTCATACGATGGGAATCCTACGAACTGCTTCTTAAACGTTTGGAATACGGAATATTAAGAGGCATTCAAAACAATAAAAAAATCACATCCATGTAAGTCGTTGCCCCCTTCAATATGAGGGGGGTTTTTTTACTCTAAGAAAGTCCAAACATAGCTAAAAACGTCAAGGAATTTTCCTGTCGCTAACAATTTGCAAGCAAATTGTTTTAATAGCCGAGTATTTCACCTATTAGAATAACTTTTATCCGGTTTTCTTTGCCGGAACGCCTCGTAATAACGATATGAGAGCAAATGCAGTCGTCAACTTGACAATCATGGCAAAATCCGGTCTTAGAACAAGGTGTATTTTTAGAGAGTCGTTGGGTGTTGGGTGGCGCTGCAAAATTTTTGACACGATTGATGGCTTCATCTAGATCCGTGGCCACCTTATTCATACCACATATTACAATGACTTGTTTTGGACCATAAATGAGAGCGGCAACACGATTACCATTCCCGTCGATGTTTACTAAATGACCATCAAGAGAAAGGGCGCTTGAGCTCATGAGATAAGTGTCACAATCAAAAGCTTTTAAATAAACGGAGCGGACTTCTTCGGGTGATGTGGCTTGTCTTCTGTCTATAAGTTCATATGAGCCCTGTGTAATCTTGTCAAGCAGACCCAATTCTTCCAGTGTCATAGAACCGCCAAAGGTGACTTTGCTTCCCTCTTCCATTAAAGATAAAGTAAGATCGATGGCTTCAGCCTTTGTATCACAATAGTAACCCTTCATATTTCTTCTTTCTAGGTTTTGTATAATGGTATTACTTTGCTGTCTGTAGAATTTTTTAATAGGTGTCATTTTTAGATCCTTTCTAAAACAAGTATTTCATTATATGGTTTTAAAACTCTAACCATGTCATAAAAACATTATAACCTTTGATAAGAACAAGGTAAACACAATAGTAACAATATTTAAGGTACTAGGCTATGATTATTCACAATAAATTCACATATTTTTAAGCAGGAATGTGGTATGATAATAATATTGTGAAAGCTTTCACGAAAGGATGGCATAATGAAAAATATTATTGATCAAATATATGAAACGGGTCAAGTGACCAAAGATGAACTCCTAGATTTATTAAACAATCTAGATAAAAGCAGTACAGCATACCTTCATGAGCGTGCCCACGAAAAAAGACTTTCTGTATATGGAAACAAAGTCTTTATGAGGGGGCTTATTGAATTCACCAATTATTGTAAAAGTAATTGTTTGTATTGTGGTATAAGAAGAGAGAATAAGAATGCAGATCGTTACCGATTGGACACAGAGACAATACTCCAATGTTGCAGAGAAGGTCATGAGCTTGGATATAGAACTTTTGTTCTACAAGGCGGTGAAGATCCATTTTATACGGATGATGATATCGTTACCTTGATTAGGGCGATAAAATCGAACCACCCGGATTGCGCCATTACACTTTCAATAGGCGAAAAATCAAGAGAAAGTTATCAGCTTTTTAAAGATGCCGGTGCAGACCGTTATCTTCTTAGACATGAAACCAATACAAAAGAATTATACGAGCGTCTTCACCCGGACATGTCATATGAAGCACGTATAAGGTGCCTAATAGATCTTAAGGAAATTGGTTTTCAAGTGGGTGCGGGCTTCATGGTGGGCTTGCCAGGGCAAGGCAATGAAGACTATGTTAATGATTTACTCTTCCTTAAGCAACTCCAACCCCATATGGTAGGTATCGGGCCTTTTATTGCTCAACAAGATACACCTTTAGCAGGTGCTTCTTCAGGCACATTAGAGACGACTTGCATTATGCTGTCTCTTGTAAGGCTGTTATTACCTAAGGTATTATTACCGGCAACAACAGCTCTTGGTTCATTGGATCCTAAAGGTAGAGAAAGAGGCATTCAAGCCGGTGGCAATGTGGTTATGCCGAACTTATCACCGACGAATGTAAGAGATAAGTACTTGCTATATGATGGCAAGATTTGTACTGGTGATGAAGCGGCTCATTGTAGAGGGTGTATTGAAAGACGCATCCAATCTGTAGGATTTGAAGTGGATATGTCAAGAGGTGACCATATAGATAACCTTGCCCAAAACTAGGAACCATTTCCATATTGTAACAGGATAAAGCTTTCCAGTGATGGTGCTTACGTGGTACAATATAGATAATTCTAGTAATAGCAAATAACATTTATGCATTAAGTCTCTTTCATTTTCAAGGAAGTGATTTTATGGGACGATGGGTTCCGGAGTTCTCTAAAAAAAAGACCATATTGATATCAATATTAATGGGCTTAAGCGCTTTTATAGTATTGGCATTCATTATTCAAAATTATCATGAAAAGGGACTGCAAGATGAGATATTGGAGACCACGGAAAGCTATATAGTTTTTCAAACGGAATTAGAAAATAGAATTTATAGTAATATATATTTGTTGAACGGTTATATAGCTTACCTTAAAACGGAGTGCGGGTTTGATTGGCGTCAATCACCAGATTATTTATCGATTTTAATGAAAGACCAAGACGTCTGTATCCGTAATATTGCTACAATTATGGATACCACCATAGTCACTAATTATCCTCTTAAAGAGAATGAAAATTCTATAGGTGTTGACCTTGCGACAATTGAAAATCAGAAAGAAATGGTTCTAAGAACCAAGAATGAACGTATAACAACCTTTCAAGGCCCTGTTCCTTTGGTACAGGGTGGTGATGGTTTTGTTGTTAGAATGCCTGTGGTAAAAGAAAACTCTGGATATTGGGGTCAAGTGAGCATCGTCTTAGATGGTATAAATATTTATGAAGCAATGGATGAACTAGCAGATAAAACATCTTTAAACATTCGGATATTTAATTCGGAAGAGAACCTATTTTACATCTATGATGAAAAACCGATGAAGGACCCATTAAGCTTTGTTATCAGCCCAACATTAATGAATTGGAAAGTTGAGGTAACACCGATTAATGGTTGGAATCACTTTGGGATGACTCATATTTTGATGGGACTACTATGTTTTTTGGCTTCTATAATAATTGGTTTATTATCCTATTATTCTTTGAAGGCCAATTACAGATTCAAGCATAATTCCATACATGACAGCCTTACAGGGTTACTGAACCGGCATTTTCTTAATGACTATCAGAACTTGATTTTTTCGGCAGCCGAAAGAAAAAATGCCATGGTTGGGTTACTACTTTTGGACCTAGATGGTTTCAAAAGCATCAACGATACCTATGGCCATGGCATTGGTGATGAAGTATTAATTGAGACAGCCAGGATTCTAAAAAAAGTGGTACGAACCAACGAAGCGGTCTTTCGTGTTGGCGGAGATGAGTTCTTAATTATTTTTCCTATGATTGAAAATGCACTGGCACTTAAGAACGCCGGCAAAAGGATTATGGAAATGTTTCATGATGAGTTCAAAGTTAAGAACCAAGATATATGGATCGCCTCAAGTATAGGTATGGGCATTTATCCTATCGATGGTAAAAATTTCGAAGAAGTACTACAAGTTGCAGATAAAAAAATGTACGATCACAAAAAATCCAAGGATTATGAAGTTTAGTTTATACTTTTGGCTTGTAGTGTTAAACTTATGTAAAACTGTACAAAATATCATTCGAAAGGTTGACTTGAGTTTGATAACTGTTTATGATTGGACTATTAAAGAAACGAAAAATAGATACTAAATAGTGAAACTAAATGGTGAAGTTTGCATAAGGAGTGAAGATTATGAAAAAAGTAGCGTTTGTTTGCATACATAATTCCTGTAGGTCACAGATGGCTGAAGGTTTTGGTAAAAGTATGGGTGTAGATATTTTTGAGTCCTATTCAGCAGGCACTGAGGATTACCATGAAGTTAAGCCGGGTGCTGTGACGGTAATGGAAGAAATTGGTATTGATATGAGCGCCCATGAACCAAAGCTCTTATCGGATATTCCGGACAACATTGATATACTCATAACGATGGGATGTGGTGTTGAATGTCCATATCTGCCATGTAGTCACCGAGAAGATTGGGGACTTGAAGATCCTTCCGGTGGACCGATTGAAGGCTTTAGAAACACAAGAGACTTAATTAAAGAAAAAGTATTAGATTTAAAAGAACGTATTGAAAAAGGTGAAATATAAAACACACCTCGGAGTCAAAGTCATTTACCAAAGTGATTATAAAATTACCTGTATAATTCTATAAAAATAAATCATTTCTAAGATAAATGTTAGGTAGTTTCACAGCCTGACATTTATTTTTTGTTCTCCTTTTCAGCCATTCTATTTGTACCGCCCCGTGGGCTGTGATATAATTCTGTAAAGTAGCATCTTTGGATAATGTATCAACGTAATCTGAATGTTGTATTTGAATTTAGTGAAACTAGTTTTGACCCTTTAACCATCTTTGTGAAAAATGAAAGTTGGAATGAGCAAAAAAGTATGTTTGAAATGAGGAACACGATATGGGTAAAGAACTGATCATAGCAGAAAAACCTTCTGTAGCAAGAGATATAGCTGCTGTACTGGGATGTACATCAAAAAGAGACGGGTTTATAGAAGGACAAGACTATATCATCACCTGGGCCATTGGTCATCTGATTACCCTTGCTGAGCCTGAAGATTATCATGAAAAGTACAAAAAATGGGCCTATCAGACGTTGCCTATCATACCTGAAACCATACAAATCAAGCCCTATGAAAAAACCGTCAAGCAACTAAGAATCATCACACAACTGGTTAACAGAAATGATGTGGCGGCACTTATATGTGCAACGGACAGCGGACGTGAAGGGGAGTTGATTTTCAGATACATCTATAGTTATACCAAATCACAAAAGCCATTTAAAAGATTATGGATTTCTTCTATGACAGATGAGGCCATAAAAGAAGGCTTTGCCAAACTAAAAGACGGAAAAGCATACGATCATTTGTATCAATCAGCCAAATGCAGATCAGAGTCGGATTGGCTGGTGGGCATTAACGCTACAAGAGCCTATACCACTAAAAACGATGTACTTCTAAGTATCGGAAGGGTACAAACGCCTACTTTGGCACTCATTGTCAACCGCTATAATGAGATTGAGGACTTTGTACCTCAGGATTATTTTGAAGTGCAAGCGGATTATGGTCCATTTAAAGGTATTTGGTTTGAAGACAAGGTCAGTGAGACCAAAATCCTAAAAAAAGAACAAGCTGAAGCCATAGCAGAAAGAATTGTAGGCGAAAAAGGCGTTGTTACTAAAGTAACCCATAAGAAAAATAAGCTATTGCCACCTTTACTCTATGACTTGACAGAATTACAAAGAGATGGCAACCGGTATTATGGATTTACCGCTCAAATGGTATTAACCATTGCTCAAAGTCTTTATGAGCGTAGCAAGATGATTACATACCCAAGAACAGATAGCCGGTACTTAAGTGATGATATGAAAGATCAAGTGGTAAAAACCTTACACAAGATTAACGTAGAGCCATATAACAAGGCTCTAGCGCCCGTTTTAACCAAAGAGATTAAGTTCTCAAAAAGAATCATTGATAACACGAAGATTACAGACCATCATGCCATTATACCGACCAATGTGACGCCGAATCTAAAAAGCCTTTCCGGCGACCAACAAAAAATATATAACCTAATCGTGAAACGTTTTATAGCGGTTTTTTATGAACCCCATTTGTTCAACTCGACAGAGATGATTATCCATGTGGCAGAAGATAGCTTTGTTTCCAAAGGCAAAGTCATTACACAAAATGGTTGGAAAAGTTTATATAAGAGTGATCAGGACAATAATGATGTAAAGCTGCCGGATCTTAAGAAAAAAGATGAAGTGGATGTTATCGGTGGTGAAGTTCTTATTAAGAAAACATCGCCACCAAAACACTATAATGAGGCCACACTCCTAAGTGCCATGGAAAATGCAGGTCGATTTATAGAAGAGGATGAACTAAAGGAACAGTTGAAGGAATCCGGATTCGGTACACCGGCAACACGAGCAGGCATTATTGAGAGACTGATTCAAGTCAAATATATTACCAGAAAAGGCAAGTCCATATACCCAACACCTAAAGGCATTAAGCTTATTGAGATTGTTCCTGACGAGCTAAAATCACCTATTACAACAGGAAAATGGGAAAAAGGCTTAACGAAGATCGCAAAAGGCGAGCTTGAGCCGGATAAATTCATGAACAGCATTCACAAATTTGTCATCTATTTGGTGGGTTCTGCGAACAAAACCAGTGGTAAAGTCGTCTTTGAACAAGATAAAAGCAAAAGGAATGGTAACTATACGCCCAAAGGCCCGATACTAGGAGCATGTCCTTTATGTGATGACGGTAAAATTAGTGAGAATTCCAAATCCTTCTACTGTTCTAATTGGCGCAATGGTTGTAAAATGACCCTATGGAAAAATGTACTTGAAAAATACGGTAAGGTATTGGAACCGATGACTGTGGAACAACTCTTGAAAGATAAAGAAATAAAACCTTATTATTTAACATTACCTCAAACAGGAGAAAAGAAAAGTGCGACGTTGGTCTTAACCGATCAAGGTGAAATTATATTGCAGAATATGCATCCGATAAGTGAGGATGAGAAAAAATGATGATTAAGGATTATATAAAAGAACAGGTATTGCTTATGGATGGTGCTATGGGGACTTACTTTGCTGAATTGACAGAAGGCCACTATACTTTATCTGAGCCTGCCAACATAAGTAAACCGGGTCTAATACTGGATATACATAAAGCTTACATAGAGGCGGGGGCCAAACTCATTAGGACCAACACATTTGCTGCCAATCCCTATACTTTATACAGAAGTTTCGATGAAGTCAAAAAAATAATTATCGCAGGCATAGATATAGCTAATGAAGCTGTAAAAGGCACAGATTGCTATGTTGCCTATAGCATAGGACCCATTGGTGAACCTTATGATATTGAAGATTATGAGATAGAATCAACCTACCGTAAGCTTATAGATGTCGGTTTGTTGAAGAACGTTAAAATTATACTCCTAGAAACCTTCAGCAGAATTGATCAAGTGAACCAACTGGTTGAATACATCCATGAGCATGGACCTAACATACAGATTATGACCAACTTTACCGTCAATCAACATGGTTACACCAAAGTTGGCGTCAACAAAGAAAAAATCATACAACAAACCAGACAACAGGATCTGGTCACAACTTATGGCTTTAACTGTGGTATTGGTGCCAGTCATTTATTAAGCTTGATAAAAACCTTAGATTTTGATCCAAGTAAAATGGTAGCAGTACCTAACGCCGGCTATCCGGATCAACAACTTGAAAGAATGGTATATCAAAGTAATGCAGACTACTTTGCAGACACTATGATTAAGATATGTGAAGAAGGGGTTAGAATCATTGGCGGTTGTTGCGGAACAACGCCGGAGCATATAAGAAAAATACGAGAACGGTTGAACGCACTTGATTTTGGCGAGGTCAAGTCCATCAGTAGAATGAAAAGAAAAACACAGCCCTTGAAGCCTTTACATAATTCTTTTAGGGAAAAATTGGAAGACAATCAATTTGTGGTCGCAGTTGAGTTAGACCCTCCCTTTAAGATGGATATGTCCTTAATTATATCTTCAGCCCATTTATTAAAAGAGGTGGGTGTCGATATCATTACCTTTGCTGATTCGCCACTTGGACGAACAAGAGCTGATGCCTTGCTTATTGCGGCCAAAATCAAACAACTAACAGGTATGGAAGTTCTACCCCACGTATGTTTAAGGGACAAGAACTTAATAGCACTGCGTGGTGGTTTAGTGGGTGCACATTTGTCAGACATTAGGAATATTCTGATTGTAACGGGGGACCCGATACCCAGTGATGACAGAGATGAAGTGAAAAGTGTTTTTAATATGAATGCCATATCCTTTATGCAATATGTAACTGAAATAAACAGTGAATTAGACCTAGATACCTTTTATATTGGGGGTGCACTAAACCCCTATACTCAGAATATGGAGGTTACACTAGAACGTGTGATGAAAAAAAAGGAAGCTGGCGCATCTTATTTATTAACCCAACCGGTTTATAATGACGCGGGCATTCAAGCTATTAAAAAAGTTAGAGACGAGACAGGCATGAAAATACTCGGTGGCATTATGCCTTTAGTCAGCTTGCGAAATGCGCGATTTTTACATTACGAGTTCCCTGGAATTATAATACCGGATGATGTTATGGCAAGATTTGATGACGAGATGACCAAAGAAGAGGCCGAAAAGGTGGGCGTTGAACTCGCTGTTGCCCTTGCTACGAAGATGAAGCCTTATGTAGATGGTTTGTATTTTATGACACCATTTAACAGAGCAACCATGATAGAGAAGATTATTAAAAAGATGGATATACGATAAGGTCAAATATTAGCGCCTATCCAAAGACAATTAAAAGGTGGATGGCCATGGACCTTTACCTTATGTAGTGGTACAATACCAGTAAAGCCCATATATTTTATAACAAAAAAACAGAGGTGACATATGTTTTCGATAATAATAAAAAACCTGCTGGGATACGATTTAATCATACTTCTGTTAGCTTTGTTCAATGGTTTTGTTATCTACCCAAGAGCAGCTAAAGCTTGTGAAGATCTGAAAAATCATCTACAACCTACCATCTACGTACCCATTTCCGTTTTCTTAAGAGATATGAAAGGTAATCATAAAGCCATCAACCTTCATGAAATCAAAAAACTCAGAGATCAAGAAGTCCTGTACATGAATATTTTATCTACCATTCATTCTGTATTTCCGCTACTGGGTATATTAGGTACCATCATAGCCTTACTTGGCATGGTGGATTTAGAAGGCGGTAGTGTTATCCTTAACTTCACAACCGCATTAACATCCACATTTTGGGGTTTGGTTTTTGCTATTGGATTTAAAGGCATCAACACAACCTTATTATCTAAAAGCGAGTTAAATAGTGAAGACTTTGAGCTGTTGATAAAAAGAATTGATTCGATTAATGAGCGTGGTGACTTTAATGAAGAGACATAGAGATCATGCCATCGATATGACACCGCTTCTTGATGTGGTGTTCATACTACTGTTTGCCTTAATCATGAATGTGACGTTTGCTCAAGCAGAAGATGAGGCTGTCATAACCGGTCAAGGTGCCCAAATAATAGCACTAGAACAGGAAAAAACAATACTGAAAAGTCAAAAGACAATCCTTGAAGAACAAATAGCCATTAGAGAGGCACGTGTTCTAGAACAGGAAGACAAGTTTAGTGGTTTATCTGAAGCATTAGAGAATCTGGTGAACAAGGATATTCAGAACCTTGATAATCCTGAAACCATTAAGTCTTTAGAAGCCATGCTTGAAGAAGGCGATTTGGTGGATACATGGTTGAAGTACCAACAGGTAGCGGACAAGTATCTATTTATTGAGATTAAGATAACAAATGATAAGGGCCGAACCTATCTAAATGGAAATTATACAGGCATTAACATCGATCAATTCGATGTCATTGACCGAGAAGTTCGAAATGAAAAGATAGCAAGTCTTTCAAGTCATATTCTTAATTGGTTGGACCATAGACAAGGTGGTTACAGTTTTGTATTTGTTACCCTTGTATCAGAAGATGAAGTAACACGAGCAGCTACTAATGTGCTTCATGATGCCTTAAACAGGCTTCAGTTAAGCTTTAATAAAGATTACTACATGATTAACAAATATATTCGTTACGAGTGAACAAGACCTTTGAGAAGCCAGGAGGATACATATGGATCAAAACGAGAAAGCCATTAGAAAAGATGAAAGAAAAAAACAAAGACGAAAAAAATGGTATAAAAAACTGCTATTTATTCTATTAATTATCATTATTGTACTACTAATACTCATTGGGAATGGTTACTTAGGTATCAGCCCTTTTAAATTCTATGGGGATGGAGATGGTCCATTGAAGATTTCTTATGAGACTGATATAACCTCAGAAGAAACAACCAAACAAAGCATTGAAATTACTGTGACCGGTTCGGAATTTATATATGAAGACAAAGCGCATAACATAGAAGATATCAAGACTCTGATACAAGAGAACATAGTGGATGGTGGGCAAGTGGCATTAGTTGATCGTTTTGCAACAAGTATTGACTTTGATGCAATTGTGAAGTGGCTAGAGGAAGAAAATATTAAATATAACGTGACGGAAGACTATGAGCAATAATTGATCAGTGCGTATACCGAGAGCGTTAAAAGAGTAACGAATTAAAGTGGAAAATCAAGGTTGAATAAACTATTGACAAGGTCTAACAATCTTGATACAATAAGTGAAACAAAAATGAATTGTCAGACAAATGCAATGACGGAGCAATGGTTATTTCATCGTAGATTTAGAGAATCGATGGTTGGTGAAAATCGATACTACAGTTATATCCAAATCACTCTTGAGCTTTTTCGCAGAACGATCAGTAAGTGAAAACGGTAAGCCCCGTTATAGGCTAGGATTTGATGGAATCTAATAAGTGGTCGGTAAAACGGCAACTAGGGTGGTACCGCGTGAGTGTTCACGTCCCTACAGTATACTGTAGGGGCGTTTTTTATACTCAAGGAGCGTGTCCAGCAAAGCTGGCCACTTGCAAGTCATACCCTAGTTTTCAGCCTTAAAGCGTGGCAGAAAACGTCAAGGTCCTTTCCTTTCGAACCGTTCAGAAATATGAGCAGAGCTCATAACGAAGCGAAGCTTCTTTTCTTGTACCATAACATGACGAAGTCTGTTTTCTTGGTTCCATATGGTAAAAGCAAAAAGCATGTGATATAATAGCATTATTTAGCACATTAATACGCTAAATAAGAATATAATAATAAACCTATTAAGGTATGAAATCTAAGTACCTGATTGCAAGAGGAGGAATACGAATGAGTAGACATGTATTATCAGTATTAGTGAGTAACCATTCAGGTGTTTTAAGTCGAGTTGCAGGGTTGTTCAGCCGCAGAGGCTTTAACATTGACAGCTTGTCTGTAGGAGAAACGGAACATCCTGAGATATCACGTATGACATTAGTTGCCCATGGAGACGATTTAATTATAGACCAGATAACGAAACAACTGGATAAACTCCATGATGTTTTGTACATCAAAGAATTGAATGCTGAGTTTTCTGTATATAAAGAATTAGCCCTTGTAAAAGTGAAAGCAGAAAGCAAGACAAGGATTGAGATCATCGGTATCATTGATATGTTTGAAGGTGAGATTATTGACGCAGCAACAGAAGCCATAACAGTTGAGATTACAGGTGACACATCTGAAATTAATACGTTCATTAATTTACTTGAACCTTATGGTATTAAGGGAATTAACACGAACTGGATTAATAGCATTGCAAAAAGGTAACCATGAAATCAAAGATGACATTAAATAAATAGAATGAGCGTTACCTTAGGTCAAACGCTTCGATATTATTGGAGGAATTAAAAATGGCAAAAATGTTTTATGAATCGGACTGTAATTTATCCTTATTAGACGGAAAAACAGTAGCAGTAATTGGTTATGGATCACAAGGTCATGCCCATGCCCGTAATTTAAAAGACTCAGGCGTTAATGTAGTGGTAGGTCTATATGAAGGTAGCAAATCTTGGGCGATTGCAGAAAAAGACGGATTAAAAGTAGCGACAGCAGCAGAAGCAACAAAAGAAGCAGACGTGATTATGATCTTATTGCCGGATGAAAAACAAGGTGATGTCTATAAACAAGACATAGCGCCTAATCTCGAAGCGGGAAATGCTTTGGTATTTGCACACGGTTTTAACATTCATTACGGACAAGTTTTACCACCGGAAGATGTAGACGTATTTATGGTTGCACCAAAAGGACCTGGACATACAGTAAGATATCAATATGAAGAAGGCAAAGGTGTACCATGTCTTGTAGCGATTCACCAAGATGCAACAGGCAATGCCGAGGCGAGAGCTTTGGCTTATGCTGCAGGAATCGGTGGTGCTAGAGCAGGCATTCTTGAAACCACTTTTAAGGAAGAAACAGAAACAGATCTTTTTGGGGAGCAGGCCGTACTTTGTGGTGGTGTGTCTGAACTCATGAAAGCCGGATTTGAGACATTGGTAGAAGCCGGATATCAACCTGAGAGCGCTTATTTTGAATGTGTACATGAAATGAAACTAATCATTGACCTTGTTAACAAAGGCGGATTAAGCTTTATGAGATACTCCATCTCAGATACAGCAGAATTTGGAGATTATTCCATCGGAAAACGTATCATTACAGATGAAACAAAAAAAGAAATGAAAAAAGTGCTAGGTGAAATACAAGACGGTACTTTCGCTCAAAGATGGATCCTAGAAAACAAAGCAAACAGACCTGCTTTTAATTCAAGAAGAAGAATTGAATCTGAACTTCAGATAGAAGTGGTTGGTGCGGAGCTTAGAAAAATGATGAGTTGGATGAAATAAGTTATCCTAATCTATGATAGAAGGAATCTGATAATCACGACCCATGTGGTTATCAGATTTTTATAAAAACCGATACCCAACAAAGCTTGGAGGTATGGCAATGATGATAGAAATATATGATTCAACCTTAAGAGACGGCGCTTTTTTTCAGGAAATCAAGAACTTAGATTTAAAACATTCGGCAATTGTTGCTTTTGGATCAACAAGAAGACGTGACATAAAAGTGGAAGATGACGCGAATGTTCAATCCATGTTAGCAGCTAGCACCAAACACATCGCGATTTTTGGAAAAAGCTGGGATTTTCATGTTACGGATATTATTAACACAACCTTAGATGAGAATTTAAGAATGATTGAAGAGACCATTCGTTTTATGATAGAACAAGGTAAAGAAGTGACCTATGATGCTGAGCATTTTTATGACGGTTATAAGAACAATAAAGCCTACGCCATAAAAACCCTGGAAGCAGCTTGTAAAGGTGGTGCAAAAAGATTAATTCTTTGTGACACCAATGGTGGGTCCCTACCATCAGAGATCTATAACATCACAAAAAAAGTAGGCGATACATTTAAAGATACTATGATTGGGATTCACGCCCATAATGACAGTGGTTTGGCAGTTGCGAACTCACTCATGGCGGTAGAAGCCGGGGCTGTCCAGATTCAAGGTACTTTTGTAGGTTTTGGTGAAAGATGTGGTAACGCCAACCTGTCCACGATTATTCCGAATCTAGAGTTAAAGATGGGCAAGAAGTGTATTTTAGAAGGTGAACTTGAGAATCTCATGTCATCTGCAAAACTGATTTCGGAGATTGCCAACATTACACCGGATGAGCAAGCACCTTTTATCGGTAGAAAAGCATTTACCCACAAAGGTGGTATGCACATAGATGGTGTCAATAAGAACTCAAAGAGTTTTGAGCATATTGATCCAAGCCTTGTAGGGAATGCAAGAAGATTCTTAATGTCGGAAGTGGCAGGACGAAGCTCTATACTTAAGAAAATTCAAAAAATAGCACCGGATATACAAAAAGATTCCCCTGAAACTGGGGTAATTATGAATAAACTTAAAGAACTTGAACATGAGGGTTATCAATTTGAAGGCGCAGAGAGCACATTTGAACTGGTCATTCGCAAACATCTTGGCAAATATAAGCCATTCTTTGAACTGGAGAACTTCAAAACCATGGGCGAACGTCCGGATGCCAGCAGCATATTTAGTGCTTATGCGATGGTGAAAGTCAATGTAGAAGGTCAATCCAAAATGGTAGCAGCAGAAGGTGACGGGCCGGTCAACGCCTTAGATAAAGCCCTTAGAGAAGCCTTAGAGGATTTTTACCCTGAGCTTAAGAAAGTTCATCTAATTGATTATAAGGTTAGGGTTCTTGACGGAAAAGAAGCCAGTGCAGCTAAAGTTAGAGTACTTATCACATCCACAGACGGTACAAGAGACTGGACAACAGTAGGCGTCTCAACAGATATTGTACAAGCAAGTCTCATTGCCATGGTGGATTCTATAGAAATCAAATTACTAAAAGACATAGAAGAAAAAATGAAAGCATATATGTAGAAGGAGACCGATATGAACTATAACATAGCAGTAATTAAGGGAGACGGCATTGGACCGGACATTGTTGACCAAGCATTATTGGTGCTTGATCAAGTAGGTGAGAAGTTTGGACATACATTTAAATACACAGAGGTATTAGCAGGTGGCGCAGCGATCGATGCGGTTGGTCACTCACTACCTGATGAAACACTAACAGTCTGTAAAGCTTCAGATGCAGTTATACTTGGCGCAGTAGGCGGTCCGAAGTGGGACAGCCTAACCAGTGGCGACCGTCCTGAAAAGGCCTTACTGGGCTTAAGAGCTGCACTTGGCTTATTTGCTAACATTAGACCGGCTATTATGTATAATGAATTAAGAGACGCCTGCCCGTTAAAAGATAGAATTATTGGTGAAGACGGTATTGATATTGTGGTTGTTCGTGAACTCACAGGCGGCATCTATTTTGGTGAACGCGGTCATGGCTTTGGTGATATGGGCGAGTATATGTATGATACGATGAAGTATTCAGAAAAAGAAGTAGAAAGAATCGCAATTCGTGCTTTTGAGATAGCTAGAAAAAGAAATAAAAAGGTGACGAGTGTGGATAAAGCCAATGTTCTGGATAATTCCAAGCTCTGGAGAAAAGTCGTAGAAAAAGTAGCACTAGATTATCCAGATATCGAGTTGAACCATCTATATGTAGACAATGCGGCCATGCAATTGGTAATCAATCCAAAGCAATTTGATGTGATCGTAACAGGTAATATGTTTGGTGATATTTTATCGGATGAAGCAAGTATGATTACCGGATCTATCGGTATGTTACCATCAGCAAGTCTTGGTGATAGTGGTGTCGGTATGTATGAACCGATTCATGGTTCAGCGCCGGATATTGCAGGACAAGATAAAGCCAACCCAATTGCGACGGTTTTATCTATAGCCATGATGCTTAGGTACTCATTTAATCTTGAAGCAGAGGCAGATGCTGTTGAGAATGCAGTAGCCAAAGTCCTTGAAGCCGGTAATAGAACCGGAGATATCATGAGTGACGGATGTATTTTAGTAGGTACGAAAAAAATGGGTGCTTTACTCCTTGAGCATCTATAGACTTGCAAGACATAGTATTTAAGACTATAATAGAGATGATAATCAATATCGATTAATAGTCTCTATACGTTAATTATTCACATAAATTTCGAGAGGCATGGTGGAAAAATTGAGAAGTGATCAAGTCAAAGATGGCATTGAACGTGCACCACATAGGTCCTTGTTTAAGGCTATGGGTTATACAAATGAAGAAATAAGTAGACCTTTAATCGGTATCGTCAATTCGCAAAACGACATCGTACCGGGTCATATACATTTAGATACAATTGCAGATGCAGCAAAAACCGGTGTATTGATATCCGGTGGAACACCTTTGGAGTTTTCCACTATTGCTGTCTGTGACGGTATTGCCATGGGCCATGGTGGTATGCATTATTCCTTATCTTCAAGAGAATTGATTGCAGATACCATTGAAACTATGGCTATGGCTCACGGTTTAGACGCGTTGGTATTTATTCCAAATTGTGATAAAGTTGTACCGGCTATGTTGATGGCAGCAGCCAGGATCAACATACCGGCCGTATTTGTAAGTGGCGGACCTATGTTGTCCGTTGAAAAAGATGGCAAATACATTGACCTCAATTCCGTATTTGAAGCAGTTGGGTCATATAAAGCAGGTACAATGACGGAAGAAGAAGTCTATGCCTGTGAAGACTCGGCTTGCCCGACTTGTGGTTCTTGTTCAGGTATGTTCACAGCAAACAGTATGAATTGTTTAACAGAAGCTATTGGAATGGGACTTCCTGGTAATGGAACCATACCTGCCGTATATGCAGAACGTATAAGGTTGGCCAAACAAGCGGGTATGCAAGTTATGGAAATGTTAGAAAAGAATATTAAGCCAAGGGACATTATGTCACCAAAAGCTTTTGAAAATGCTTTAACCGTCGATATGGCCCTTGGATGTAGCACCAATACTATGCTACATTTGCCTGCAATCGCTCATGAAGCGGGTGTAGAGCTTAATCTTGAGATGGCTAATGTTGTCAGTGCAAAAACACCAAATTTGTGTAAACTGGCACCTGCAGGTCCCCATCATATACAAGACTTATACAACGCCGGAGGTATTCAGGTGGTGATTAAGGAACTGGCAGGTATAGGCCTTATTCATACAGACTTACCTACAGTAAATGGCCATACCGTTGAAGAAAATATCATGGGGGTGGTTAACCGTGATCCTAAGGTTATTCGTCCGGCGGGTGATCCATATAGTCCGACTGGTGGTATAGCAGTCTTAAAAGGCAACTTGGCACCGGATGGATGTGTGGTCAAAAAATCAGCAGTATCTCCTGAGATGTTGGTTCATAGTGGACCGGCTAGGGTTTTTGATTCAGAGGATGATGCAATAGCTGCTATTTACGAAGGTCATATTGTAGCCGGTGATGTTGTGGTTATATGCTATGAAGGTCCAAAAGGTGGTCCCGGCATGAGAGAAATGCTAGCACCCACATCAGCCCTAGCAGGTATGCAACTGGACAAAAAAGTAGCTTTAATGACAGATGGTCGATTTAGTGGCGCGACAAAAGGTGCAGCCATTGGTCATATTTCGCCGGAAGCAGCTGAAGGTGGTAACATTGGTCTCGTCAAAGAAGGTGACCTAATAAAGATAGATATTCCGGCAGGAACAATAGAGTTAGAAGTAACCGATCAGGAATTAGAAGAACGCAGAAAAACATTTGTACCTAGAGCACCTAAGATTACAACAGGTTATGTGGCAAGATATGCCAGACTTGTCACTTCGGCAAGTACGGGTGCGATTCTAAAATAGGAGGTGTACTATGGAATTAACAGGCTCACAAATATTGATGGAATGTTTAAAAGAACAAGGTGTAGACACGGTATTTGGTTTTCCGGGTGGAGCTGTACTATATATTTATGACGAGCTTTTTAGACAAAAAGATAATTTTACGCATATATTAACATCCCATGAGCAGGGTGCGTCCCATGCGGCAGATGCTTATTCAAGAAGTACAGGAAGAACAGGCGTCTGTATTGCAACATCAGGTCCGGGAGCAACAAACCTTGTAACAGGGATAGCCACAGCCTATATGGATTCAGTTCCAATGGTGGCAATAACAGGTAATGTGCCGGTCAGTCTTCTTGGAAAAGATTCGTTTCAGGAAATTGATGTAACAGGGATAACGGCACCGATTACAAAGCATAATTATATTGTTAGAGATGTCAATGATCTTGCAGAGGTTATAAGGGAAGCTTTTTATATAGCAAATGAAGGACGACCGGGACCCGTATTAATTGATATTCCAAAAGATGTTTCAATTAATAAGGCAACTTATGAGTATAAGGTACCTAGACCGATAATTAGAGAAACAAAAAATATTACTCAAGAAGATTTAGAAAAAGTTGTCAAAATGATTGAAGAGTCCGAAAAACCATATATTTTTGCAGGTGGCGGTGTAACAATTTCTGATGCGAAAGAGGAAGCGGTTCATTTTGCAGAGTTGGTACAAGCACCAGTAACTTGTAGCTTGATGGGTATGGGCGGATTTCCGGGACAACATGAACTCTATACAGGCATGATTGGTATGCATGGTACAAAGGCTTCCAATATTGGCGTTCAAAGTTGTGATCTCTTAATTGCCATCGGCGCCAGATTCAGTGACCGAGTCACCGGCAATACAGCTAAATTTGCTAAGAATGCTAAAATCATCCATATCGATATCGACCCAGCAGAAATCAACAAAAATGTTAATGTTGACCATTTTATTATAGGCGACATAAAAGAAGTACTGATGCGGCTCAATACCATGTTGCACAAACAGCACCATGAACCTTGGTTAGACGAAATTAAGGAAATCAGTAAAAACTTCCCATTGGTCTACCCGGAAGGATTAACCGGTCAATATGCCATAGAAAAACTCTATGAATTGACTAAAGGCGATGCCATCATCACCACGGAAGTTGGACAACACCAAATGTGGGCATCTCAGTATTACAAATTCAAAGAGCCGAAGATGTTCATTACCTCTGGTGGTCTTGGTACCATGGGATATGGTACAGGCGCTGCTCTTGGAGCTCAAGCTGGTAATCCGGGAAAATTAGTTGTTAATATAGCCGGTGACGGTAGTTTTAGAATGAATATGAATGAGATGATTACAGCGGTTAGGTACAATCTTCCAATCAAGGTCATGGTCATCAACAACTGTGTTTTAGGCATGGTACGTCAATGGCAAACTATTTTTTATGACAATCGCTATTCCTTCACCCATTTGACGGACATTAATTACGACAGTTTAGCAGATGCTTTTGGATGTAAGGCCGTCAACATAACCACAAAAGAAGATGTTGAACCACTGCTTAAAAAAGCACTTGAGATGGAAGGACCGGTCATCATCAATGTGGTCATTCACATGGATGAAATGGTATACCCAATGGTAGCCCCCGGCGCCCCCATCGACGATCTGATTACAGAATAAGAACATAATCAAATAATTTCTAGACTATGAGTTGAATTTCTTTGATTCGCGAAACATAGTATAGGGACTATAATTAAATAGTTACTAGATTATAGTTGAATAAGTCTCTTAGTGAAGTTAGCTAAGAGACTTATATTTTTGATAAGAAGTCAATAAACATTGATATAGAATAATTATGATGGAGTAATGGATGCTCTAGTGCTATAATAAAAACGCTATAGAAAACGAGTAAGCAACTTATGATTATAGTAAATAGAAGATGGGCATGGTAAGGCAATGATATTTAAGGATTTAGGAATTATACCCTCATTATTACAAGCAATAGAAGAGCAAAAATATACAGATCCAACACCGATTCAAATAGGGGCCATTCCACCTTTGTTAGAGGGGCGTGATTTTTTGGGATGTGCCAGAACAGGTACCGGAAAAACAGCTGCTTTTGCGATCCCCATATTACAGCATTTAGCGAAGCAGGAATATAATCCGGAAGCATTTAATCGGATACAAGCTTTAGTTTTGGCACCAACAAGAGAGCTTGCCATACAGATTGGTGAGAGCTTTACAACATATGGAAAATACCTTGAAATACGTACTGGCGTTATTTATGGTGGTATCACACCAAAACGACATATAAAAGTACTTAAGAGAGAACCTCATATCCTAGTCGCTACACCGGGGCGACTATTAGACTTGTTTGAACAAGGTTTTGTTGATTTAAGTCATGTTGAGATACTTGTTCTCGATGAAGCGGATCGGATGCTTGATATGGGCATGGTTAAAGATGTGAAATTAATCTTATCCAAATTACCAAAAAAACGACAGAATATGTTGTTTTCTGCGACCATGCCGGAAGAGGTGATGAAGCTTACTCATACTATATTAAAGAATCCTATAAACATTAAAGTGAAGAGTAAACCATTGACAATCCCGAAAATCAAACAGATTCTATATTATGTGGACGAACCGGATAAAACCTCCTTATTGTTACATTTGCTTAAAGAGCCATCTTATGATTCTGTTTTGGTTTTTGTACGAACCAAAAAGAAAGCAGATAAAATCAGTAAAGCAATAAACGGGCAAAACATAAGGTCAAAAGCGATTCATGGGGATAAAAATCAATCAGAACGGTTAAAAGCATTGGAGCTTTTTAAGAACAAAGAAGCTAGGGTTCTTGTTGCCACGGATGTTGCCGCACGAGGCATAGATATTGACGGATTGACCCATGTCATTAATATGGACATTCCAAGTGTGGCGGAAAACTATATTCATAGAATTGGACGAACAGGTAGAGCGGGACGCTTTGGTATGGCTATATCATTTTGTAGCAATCAGGAAATACCTAATCTTAAAGCTATCGAAAAGCTACAGCATCAAAGAATTGTTGTTGAAAAGAACAATCCGTTCCCATTGATGCATCTCATTATTAAGGAAAATAGAAAAAATCATTAACGGAAAGATATTCATAAAAGCGTTGATTTCCCGATTTTGATTCCAAGGGTTTTCAAATCCTTGATTATAGGGTATTATATAGAGTAGTATAGGTGTTTTGTTTGTATATTGAAACAAAAACATCAAGAAAGTAGGAAGGGGTACAAAATGGAAGATATGAATAAAGAGCAACCGGAGATTCAGGTTGACTCAGAAACAAAAGAAATGTTAGAAACATCGATTGAATCCAATGAAGCGCCAGTGGTAGCACAAGAAGAAGTAAAAGAAGAAGTAAAGGAAGAAGTTGTTGCAACAGATGTAGTAGAAGAGGCACAGGAAACAGCCCAGGTGCCAACTGAAAGCATGGACGATTATGCTAAAGAAATTGATGCATCCATGAAACGTGTTGGAACAGGTGATATTGTGGACTGTATCATCATAAGTGTTAATGATGATGAGATTATAGTCAACTTAGACTATATAGCCGATGGTCTCATTGGTAGAGAAGACCTGCACCTTAAACCTGGTCAACCGATAGCAGAAGCTTATCAGGTAGGCGACGAACTTAAGGCGGAAGTGTTAAGTACCAATGATGGCGAAGGCAATGTAAGACTTTCTCTAAAAAAAGCAGATCAAATTATTGTGTGGGATCGTTTAGAAGCGCATTTTACAGAGAAGACCAGTTTTATGACAACAATCACAGAAGTGGTCAAAGGTGGCGTTTTATCAGATATTAAAGGTGTGAGAGCTTTCATGCCTGCATCTATGATTTCTGTAGCCTATGTTGCAGATCTAAGTGAATTTGTAGGACAAGAATTAGAAGTACATGTGGTTGATTTTGACAGAGCGGATCGTAAAGTCATTATTTCTCATAAAGTTATTGACCAAAAAGAACGTGAAGTTGCAAAAGAAAACTTCTTTGAGAATCTAAAAAAAGACCAAGAATTTTCCGGAACCGTTAAGAAATTAATGAATTTTGGTGCG
>PGZS01000028.1 GCA_002841435.1 Firmicutes bacterium HGW-Firmicutes-3
TATCCAAGAATTAATCCGAGTTGAGAATAACAACACCCTTAGCTTTGGAAACTATCTGATGGACAGTAAGAGAAAGATACAAGATTTTGAAGTAGACGGCGACATTTATAAAGTTAAGACATACAGTGCGGTAACAAAACTAGAAAAAAATGGCCGATTGCTTTATGAATCAACTCCCGGAACCACAGTTCATCAATTAAGTGTGACCGAAGAAAAGGTAACTTTTGAAGTCGAAGGTGAAGAAGATGCTCAGATTACGGTGGAACTTGAAGCGGACCAAGAATATAAGGTCTTCATACAAGGCGTACAGGTTGGCAAAATGAAAACAAGCTTAGCCGGCAAAATTGGTTTTGGCGTTGATTTTATGAGTGGAAACCAAAAAGTTGAAATCAAAAAAGCATAAATAAAAGTATAACCATTAACGGCATATGACAAAAGTTATATGCCGTTTTTAGGATGATTTATAGCAAATAATATATATGAAAGAGCTTAATTAAGGGGGACCATATGGCAAAAGCAAAGAATGTATTTGTTTGTAACACATGTGGACACGAGGCATCCAAATGGATGGGCCAATGTCCGGGATGCCGTTCTTGGAATACCATGGTAGAAGAAGTAAAAATGACAGGCACCGCTTCAAAGAAAACCTCTGTTTTGTCAGACGATATGGCACTTGGTAAAGTTGAAAAGCTTAAAGATATCTCCATTGATCAGGATACCAGAGTCAAGACCGGAATAGAAGAACTGGATAGAGTGTTAGGCGGTGGCCTAGTTGAAGGCTCATTAACATTGGTTGGTGGTGACCCGGGCATAGGAAAATCAACACTACTCTTGCAAATGTGTCAATCTATTTCTAATCAAGATTTGAAAGTACTTTATATATCTGGTGAAGAGTCCAATAAGCAAATCAAGTTAAGAGGCGAGAGACTTGGTGTGGATGGTGAGAATGTTCTTTTATACGCAGAAACTTCCTTACAGCATATTGAACAGGCTATAAAAAATGAAAAACCGAATATATTGATTGTTGACTCCATACAAACCATATATTCTGATATATTAACATCAGCTCCGGGAAGCGTTTCACAGGTTAGAGAAGTGACATCCTCCATGATGAAGATTGCAAAGCAATTAAACCTATCCACTTT
The DNA here is from genome assembly GCA_002841435.1 of Firmicutes bacterium HGW-Firmicutes-3. Lineage (GTDB taxonomy): Bacteria > Bacillota > Clostridia > Lachnospirales > Vallitaleaceae > Petrocella. Next base: position 1,146 of record PGZS01000028.1, read on the forward strand.
CATTATTGGACATGTGACCAAAGACGGCGCAATAGCCGGCCCACGTGTACTTGAACACATGGTGGATACTGTACTTTATTTTGAAGGTGATAGAAGTGTTTCCTATCGTATTCTTAGAGCAGTTAAGAACAGATTTGGATCAACCAATGAAATTGGTGTTTTTGAGATGGTGGATAGTGGTTTGAGAGAAGTGAAAAACCCTTCAGAGTATATGCTGACAGGCAAACCGGTAGGTGAGTCAGGTTCTGTGGTTACCTGTTGCATGGAAGGGACAAGGCCTTTGCTTGTGGAAGTACAGGCACTTGTGTGTTCGACTAATTTCGGTATGCCAAGACGGACGGCAAATGGTACGGATTATAACCGAGTTAATCTGTTGGTTGCGGTACTGGAAAAGAAGATGGGCATGCAATTAGGTGGTTATGACAGTTATGTCAACATAGCCGGAGGTATTAAGGTAAACGAGCCCTCACTAGATCTTGCCATCGTATCTGCACTAGCCTCTAGCTTTAAGAATAAAGCTATTATGAATGATGCCATTATAATGGGAGAAGTAGGCTTGACAGGTGAGGTCAGGGGTATTACCCAATGTGAGAAAAGGGTAATGGAAGCAATGAAAATGGGATTTAAGACTTGTATCATACCTCATGCTAACCTGAAGCACATGAATGGCGTTGGCGACATAAAACTTATTGGCGTAAAAAGTGTAGAAGAGACATTAGGTCGAATATTTTAGTCTAGAAAGTTAAAGCAAAAATACAGTCTATTTTACTTGATAGAATGGTCAAACATTTCCACTGACTAAAATTTTAGTAAAAAACTATGTCAATTTTACTAAAAAATGAAATCAAAAACCAATTTATTGAAGCTGAAATTGTATGAAATTCACATATTTTTACCAAGCCCTAGACAAGTGGCCCAAACATCTTATATACTATATTATATAAATGAGATTAAGCAACTGAGGAGACGATTATGGCTACTATTAAAGAAATTGCAAAAGAAGCAGGTGTCTCTATAACGACAGTTTCAAGAGTGTTGAATTATGATGATACTTTGTCCATATCCACAGCGAAAAGACTTTTAATCGTGGAGATTGCAGAGAGATTAGAGTATCAAACGCCAAGAAATAGAAGAAAAAAACCTCGATTTGCCCAAAATCAAGATGAACGGTCAATAGGTCTTGTTGAGTTTGTCACAGACGAAGGTGAGATTGAAGATCCCTATTATCTTGGTATTCGTATGGGCATTGAGAAAAAATGCCAGGAAGAGCAGATACACTTGATTAAATTTCCAAGGATTGGCAACTCGAATCCAACCATGGATATAGCCCTTGATGGTGTTATTTTCATTGGGAAATTCTCAACTGCTGAGATTAGGGAGTTTGAAGCAAGGTACCAAAACCTAGTGTTTATTGACTCGTCTCCCTTTGAGGATCTATACGACTCAGTCACTATTGACATAAGAAAAGCCGTTATCAAGGTTTTGAACTTTTTAATAGACAAAGGATATACACGTATTGGGTACATCGGTGGCATAGAGACTATCGAAGAATGCAGGACGCCCATTGGTGAGAAGAGATATGATGCCTATATTAAGTACATGAAAAAGAAAGGTTTATACATACCTAAATATGATTTCATAGGGGACTTTACACCTCAGAGTGGCTACAAGCTCATGAACCAAGCAATTGGGCAGGCAGATTTGCCGGAAGTTTTCTTTGTGGCCAATGACTCAATTGCCATTGGAGCTTTAAGGGCCTTGAATGAGGCCAAGATTAAAGTGCCGGACACACTGGGAATCATAGGATTTAATGATATCCCGACAGCCAGTTATACGTATCCAGCTTTAACAACAGTGAAGATTTATAACGAGTTCATGGGAGAAAAAGCTGTGGAGTTGATGATGGAGAGAATTGATGGAAGAAAAATACCGGTTAAGATTCAGTTACCGGTTAAAGTCATTGAACGCAATACCATTAAGTAGAAAAAACAATCAAAACCATTAAAATAGACCATTGTGTCCCTTTTGATGGTTTTGGTTGTTTTTAGTGAAATATTTGATTTGTTTATTGACAAACAAGTAAAATTTTACTATAATTCAATTAGGCTAAATTAGAAAAACTTAAGTTTTGACACTTTAGCCAATTACATTCTTGTGTAAAACACAACAATGTAAAACTAAACAACGATTGAAAAATAGGAGGGTAAAATGAAAAAATTTCTATCAATTCTACTTGTATTGGTAATGCTAGGTGCCATAGCGGGATGTGGTGCTAAAGAGACAGAGACACAACCAGAAACAACAGGAACAGAAACAGAAACAACAGAAACAGAAACAACAGAAACAGAAACAACGGAACCACAAAAGCTAACCATATGGGCTTGGGACCCTAACTTCAACATTGCGATTATGAACCGCGCAGGAGAAATCTACAAAGAAAGTAATACAGAAGTTGAGTTCGAAGTGGTTGACTTTGCAAAAGGTGACCTTGAGCAAAAGCTTCATACAATGTTGGCTTCAGGAACAACAGACGGTCTACCGGATATCGTTCTCATTGAAGACTACAATTCACAAAAGTATCTTCAGTCATATCCTGGAAGTTTCGAAGATTTAACTGGTAAGATCAATCACAGTGACTTTGCAGAATATAAGGTTGCACTTATGACGATGGACAACAGTGTTTATGGTGTGCCCTTTGACTCGGGTGTTGCAGGTACATATTACCGTACAGATTATTTAGCTGAAGCAGGTTTTTCTCCTGAAGATATGAACAATATCACATGGGATCGTTTCATTGAAATCGGAGAAGAAGTTTTCGAAAAAACAGGACACCAAATGATGGCAACAGACCCCTATGACGGTGGACTTATGAGAATCATGTTAAATGGTGCCGGTTCATGGTACTTTGACAATGACGGTAACCCAACGATAGCGAACAATGTCGCTTTAGCAGAAGCAGCAAGAATATATACAAAGATTGTTAATTCACCTATGACGAAGAAAACCTCAGGGTGGGGTGAATGGGTTGGAGCACTGAACACAGGTGACGTAGCATCTATTACAACAGGTGTTTGGATAACAGGTTCAGTAAAAGCTGAGGCATCACAATCCGGTTTATGGGCACTTGCACCAGTTCCAAAACTAGATGTACCAGGGGCGGTGAACGCTTCGAATCTAGGTGGATCAAGCTGGTATGTATTGTCATCTTCAGCGAATAAAGATTTGGCGGTTGATTTCTTAAACGAGACTTTTGGCAAAGATGTTGATTTTTATCAAGAGATTCTAATCAGCAATGGTGCAGTTGGATCCTATTTACCATCAGCAAGTGGTGAAGCTTACAGTGCAGGCGATGAATTCTTTGGTAATCAGGTTGTATTTGGCGAATTTGCTAAGTGGATGGATGAAATTCCTTCTTTGAACTACGGATTATATACTTATGAAGCAGATGCTGCCATACTTGCAGAAATGGCATCGATTTATGAAGGTGGATCTGTAGAAGAAGCAATGGCCCGTGCAGAAGAACAAGTAAAATCACAAATTCAATAGTTATTAGTTACATAAATGATTGTTATGGAGGCTAGTCATCTGACTAGTCTCCTATCATAGAAAGCTATACCAAATTGTTCTGATAAGAAAGTTAAGGAAGGGATGTCTATGAAATCAACAGGTAAGAAGAAGTATATCAACAGAAAAAGTCAAGCGATTGGGTGGAGCTTTGTAGCTGTTGCTGTAGTATTAGCTGCCGTATTTGCAATCTATCCGATACTCAACTCTATGTATCTATCCACTATGTCCGGTAAAGGCGTGGTCTATGAATTTGTTGGGTTTGGTAACATTAAAAGGCTTTTTAGGGATGCTGTGTTCAAACAAGCACTAAAAAATACGATGGTGTACTTCATATTCCAAGTACCGATTATGTTAACACTTGCATTGGTTATAGCAAGTCTTTTAAATGATAAGAAGCTTAAATTCAAAGGTTTTTTTAGAACTGCAATATTTCTGCCTTGTGTTACATCATTGGTTGCCTATTCCATATTGTTTAAGAGTATGTTTAGTATCGATGGACTCATTAACCAAACCCTTCTATTTCTTAATATTATTGATGCCCCTATTGCGTGGTTAAGAGATGCTTTTTATGCCAAAGTAACCGTGATTCTTGCCATTACATGGCGCTGGACAGGCTACAATATGATTTTTTATTTGGCAGGTCTTCAAAATATCGACCCTGCTATTTATGAAGCAGCAGAAATCGACGGTGCATCTAAAACCAAGCAGTTTTTTCTCATAACAATACCCATGTTAAAACCTATTATTTTATTCACATCCATTATGTCTACGATAGGAACGCTCCAGCTGTTTGATGAAGTCGTCAACTTAACAGGTGGTGGCGCATCTACACCAACATTTAATGCGACTATGACTTTATCTCAATACATTTATGATTTATCATTTAAGTTCGTACCGAATTTTGGTTATGCTGCTACTGTTTCCTATGTTATTGTATTCTTTATTGCAGTCCTATCCATCATTCAATTTAGAGTGGCAGGTGATGATCATGTATAAACTTAGAAATTTATTTAAATATAGCTTTTTATCAATAGCGGCCCTTGTTTCTATTTTTCCGTTTTTATGGATGATTATTGGTGCAACTAATACGGCAACAGATATTACCAAAGGAAAGATGACCATCGGAGGAGAGCTGTTTAGTAATCTGAGTATGCTATTTAAGATGGTGGATATGAAAAATATACTTTTGAATTCAGGAAAAATTGCTTTAATTAGTACGTTTCTACTATTACTATTTGCTTCCCTTGCAGGCTATGGTTTTGAAATATATAAATCAAAAAACAAGGAACGTTTATATACGATATTGTTATTGACCATGATGGTGCCTTTTGCAGCACTTATGATACCTTTATTTAGGATGTTCGCAAACATGGGGCTCCTAGATTCTCATATAGCGGTCATTATACCTACGATTGCTACACCCTTTATGATTTTTTTCTTTAGGCAAAACACAAAAACGTTCCCACCTGATTTGATGCAAGCAGCCCGTGTAGATGGTTTAAATGAATACCAGGTATTTTTTCTAATCTATATACCGACCATGCGTTCAACCTTCGCAGCTGCTGGTATTATAGCATTTATGACCAGTTGGAACAGTTTTTTATGGCCACTTATAGTTTTACAATCCGATGGACAAAAGACCATAACACTCATTATATCTTCTCTGTCATCGGCGTACTTTCCTGAGTATGGAGTTATCATGGTAGCGATTGTCATTGCCACTTTACCAACCATCCTCATATTCTTCTTGCTACAAAGAAGATTTGTCGAAGGCATGCTCGGATCTATAAAATAAAAACTAATAAAAATTCTTAGCAATGGTTTAGGTTGGTGAAAGCTAGTCTAAACCATTGCTACTTTATAAGAGGGTTTTCTCACAAATATAATGTATATAGATTGGCAGGAGGCATCAAGGAGACTTGCCTATAAGCTGTATTATTATATATAAAGCCTATTTCCGCATGATAAATAATTAACGAAATCTTCAACAAGCACAGCAAATAACAATAAATATCTATAGATAATAATTATCATTTAATCAGGGAACGCTTGTTATTACTAGATTTGAACGAAATGTTAACAATAAAATTTTTTGTGAAAATATATACGAAAAGACTTGATAAAAAGTCCGAAACATGATAATCTTTATCATGTAAAGAAAATGATATGTTTTCTCAATTAAAAACTTAAATGAGAAAATTAACCGGCGAACTTGATGGTTACTTTCAGCATAGCGAAAGAGGGAGTGGTCTTATGTCTTTAAATAAAGCAAAAATCGGACAAACATTTACAATTGTAAAAATAGAAGGTCATGAGAAGATCAGGAAGTTTTTATTCACATTGGGATGTTTTGAAGGTGAGAACATAACCATTATTTCTAAATTGGCAGGCAATTATATTGTGAACATCAAAGACAGCCGCTATGCCATTGATGAAGCTATGGCCAAATCAATTCGTTTGGCAGCATAAATTTTCGTATAGAGGGATAAGTACAACCTTTCGAGATTGGTGATTTTGTCGCCAAGGCAAGTGTACATCATGCTGTGAAATACAGCATCTTTTCATATTCACTAAGTGATAGTGACTATCAATTTCAAATAATTTGGAGGAAGTAAGCATGAAAATTGCATTAGCAGGAAATCCCAATTCGGGAAAAACAACACTCTTTAACGCTCTAACAGGAAAAACCGAATATGTTGGGAACTGGGCCGGTGTAACCGTCGAAATGAAAGTGGCAGCAATCAAAAATAAGTATCAGATTGTTGATGAACCAATTGATATTGTAGATTTACCAGGTGCTTATTCTATTTCACCTTTTACAGGCGAGGAGGCCATTACAAGTGATTTTGTATTAGAAGCTAAACCGGATGTGATTATTAACATTGTAGACGGTGCTAATATCAGTCGGAGTTTGTTCTTTACAACACAACTGCTTGAACTGGGTATTCCTGTTGTTGTTGCTTTGAATAAAGCAGATATTATAACTAAGCGTGGGGATGTTGTTAATGGGCATGAACTGGAAAAGGCCCTTGGATGCAAAGTTGTAACCATTACAGCAACCACGGAAAATGGTTTAAAGGAGTTGGTGAAGACTGCTTCCAGTAGCGTTGGAGCAAAACAAGAACCATTGAATTTTATTGATTTGGATGGGAACAATGATGTGGCCAGACAAACATGGATCAACACAATCTTAGAGAAATCATTGAACAAGAAGCACAATGCCAGTCGCGTCAATTTATCTGATCGTATTGACATGGTTGTTGCCCATAAATGGTTCGGACTTCCTATTTTTTTCCTCATTATGTGGGGTGTTTATGCTTTTTCTATAGAGGGATTAGGCGGATTTTTATCAGGATATCTGAACGATGTGGTTTTCGGAGAAGTGATACCGGACGCATTGAATGGTTTTTTTGAAGGTGTGGGCGTTAATCCTTTAATGCAAGCTTTAATTGTTGATGGTGCTGTAGGTGGTGTAGGCGCCGTTATTGGCTTTTTACCATTGATAATGGTATTATTCTTCTGTCTGTCTTTACTTGAAGACAGTGGTTATATGTCAAGGGTGGCTGTAATTATGGATCGTTATTTTAAGAAAATTGGTTTATCAGGTAAGTCCATTATTCCTATGATTGTAGGTTCGGGATGCGCAATACCGGGTGTCATGGCTACCAGAACCATAGAAAATGAAAATGAAAAACGGATGACAACGATTCTAACACCTTTTGTACCCTGTGGTGCCAAGCTACCCATTATTGCTTTATTTTCAGTCGTCTTCTTTCCAAATACATCATGGGTAGGACCAAGCATATATATTATTGCCATCGGTGTCATCATTATAAGTGGTCTACTTCTCAAGAAATTATTCGTATGGGATAATACATCCTTCTTTATTATGGAATTGCCGGAGTATAAGATGCCGAGCATCAAAAATGCCATTATCCAAATGTTTGATAAAGCAAAGGGTTTTATCTACAAAGCGACTACCATCATCTTGGTTATGAACACCTTGGTATGGTTCATGCAAGCCTTTAACTGGAAATTACAAGCCACAGAGATTCAATCTGAGAGTATTTTGGCATCTGTAGGGTCGGTTATAGCACCATTATTGATTCCACTTGGTTTTGTGGGATGGCAATTAGCAGCTGCTAGTATTACAGGTTTTATAGCTAAAGAGAATGTTGTAGCAACATTTGCCGTATTGTTTGCAATGGCTTCAGAAGAAGCCCTTCATGTACCGGGAGGTGCATTGTCACAGATGTTCACACCGGTCACGGCTTATGCATTCTTAGCATTTAATCTCTTTACGCCACCTTGCTTTGCAGCAATCGGTGCTATGAATGCTGAGATGGATTCTAAAAAATGGTTCTTTAGAGGACTGGCCTTCCAATTAAGTGTCGGCTACATATTAGCTCTGTTAATTACGCATATCGGTACCCTTGTGATCTATGGTGAAACGGCAGTTGGTTTTGTACCTGCGATTTTTGTTCTACTTGCTTACGCAGTTGGTGTAACATTCTTGATTAAAAGAGCCAATCATTCAAAAACAACCTTAGTAGCAACAGAATAGGAGATGGTCAGATGATTCCTACAATTATTGTGGGTGGTATATTTGGAATAATTATGTTATGGGCTCTCATTCATGCAAAAAGAGACTTGAAGTCCAATAAATGTGCCGGATGCTCGGTTAACAACTGTTCTTCTAGAAAATGAGATAAGCATAAACATGGTTAAAGGGTCAAAACTAAGTTTCACTAAATTCACATACAATATATAGATAAAAACCCTTTTCAAGAGAATTTTTGAAAAGGGTTTTGTGGTATAATAAGTAGAAAAAGAAAGCATAAGGAGGTTGTTATATGCCTTTTGGAAAACATATTTATGAAGCACGCAGTTTAATGGAATTAAAACGTTATCAAAATAGATTTATGTTCAAACGACGTAGTGTCGCAGAACATATGTGGTCAGTTGCAAAAATTGCACAGGGTCTTGCTATATGGGAAAGCGAGAAATTCGGTCATGAGGTGAACATGGCTTTGCTACTTGAGAGAGCCATTAATCATGATTTGATTGAGCTTGCCACAGGAGATATTATTGCAACAACGAAAAAAAAGACAAAAGAAATGAAAGCTGCCCTTCTGGAAATTGAAGAGATTGCTTTTGAAGAAGAAATTCAAGCAGACATACCAAAATCATGGCGCCCAAGATTCAAGGCATTCATGTTGAATCCCAAAGCAGATGACCCTGAGGGTCTGATTTTAAGTGCTGCAGACATCATTGATACAGTCCTTGAAGCCATTGAAGAAGTAAAGCTTGGCAATGAGCCTTTTAGGAAAATACTTAAAGAAGTCACTGTATTATTGATTACGATTAATCTAGATTGTGTGCGCTATTTCTTAAGATATGCCCTAGAGGATTTTGGGCTTGATATTCCTACCTACTATGGCGATGCTGTGGCTGAGTATATTGATGGTTTATATTTTGATCCTTCAGTTTTTGAGCGTTAAAAAAGGTTTGGGAAATGTGATTTTTCAGTGGGTCCCATGAAAACCCTTCCACAGTCTGCATAATTACGGTCTCAGGTTGGTGCATCCATGCACCAAAAGTCGACGGTCAGCATCCTGCTGACTAACTCCATTATGCAGACTGCTTCCAGGAACTTCATGGTCGATGTCAGTTAACTTAAAATTATTTATTGATGCGAAACCGAATGAGGAAATAAAAAGCGCTGATTAATCACAGTTCTACATGGATGTAGAACGTCCTTCCTTTTTACACGGATGTAAAAAAGAAGGATGATTAAGCAGTGCTTTTTCTTGACGAAATGACGATTTATTATCGAGTCGATATGATATACAGTTTTTCCGATGACCGTACGAAGTGTAAGGCAAGGAAAAACTGTATATTATATCTACGACTACAACGTTGGGCTACAATCAATTGATACCTAAATTACCAATAATCCCATTAAGAAATTTTTATGAATGAAAAGGTTTACCATGAATATCTAATATTTTGGGCGCCATGGGTGCACGCAACTGGGAAGGCTGAGGGAAACCGGATCCAACAAGGGGTCTCGCATAGTATTTAAAGGCGTCTGTTACATTATTGCCTTCTGGTGTGATGAACTCATCTGGCATAAATCTTGTTTTTCCTGCTATCAAACTTAAATCAACAAGTTTATAATTAACACTATAGTAACCTGTACGTTCGATGACAATAGAACCGTCTACATTATCCCAAATAGCAAAATGAGCTGCTTTTTCTCCGACTTCTCGGGCTTCATTTGAATCCACATCGGAGATTGCGCCAATAAAGTTTCGTTGTGTATAACCCAAAGTATCAGATCGTACACGGTCAATATTAAGCTTCTCCTTGACCAAAGCGGTCAGACTATCACCAAGAGAACCGGAACCGGATAGTTGTAGATTGCCATGGGCATCTTTTTCAACGGTGTCGACCAGATTGGTAATTAAAGGCTTACCGAATTTGTCTTTTATACCTTCTGAAATAGCAACAATACATCTTCCGTACTTTGCATAAGCATCTTTAACATCCAGTAAGAACTGATCAATATCAAAAGCACGCTCCGGTAAATAGATTAGATGAGGACCGTCATCCGGATACTTTCTTGCTAACGCGGCAGAAGCTGTTAAAAAGCCTGCATTTCGTCCCATAATGACCGCAATATAGACACCAACCAACGCTCGATTATCAAGATTCAAACCCATAAAAGCCGTACTGACAAAGCGTGCGGCTGATCCATAACCGGGGGTATGATCATTAAGCACCAGGTCGTTATCTATGGTTTTTGGTATATGGATGGCTCTAAATTCGTAATCCTGTTGAACGGCTTGTTCATTAACAATTCGAACAGTATCAGCAGAATCATTACCGCCAATATAGAAGAAATAACGAACATCATGGGCCTTAAGAACCTTAAACATTTCCTTACAATAAGCAAAATCAGGCTTAACCCTTGTAGATAAAAGTGCTGAAGCGGGTGTGGAAGCAACCCTCTCTAAATTATGAGTGGTTTCACGTGTCAAGTCCATGAAACGCTCATTCATAATACCTTCAACACCATTTAAAGCACCATATACACGTGTGACTTGTGGGAATTTCCTTGATTCTAGTACAGCCCCAACAAGACTTTGATTAATTACTGAAGTTGGACCACCGCCTTGAGCGATGACCACTTTTCCTTTTAAATCCATTAAAAATACCTCCTCGATTTGCCTAGCCTACAGACCTGATTTATATATTGCGTGTAATAAAAAGAATGATAGAGATGTTTGTTGCTAACATTATATCATATTGATTAAAGCTTGACATAAAAATATACAATTCTATAATACAAAATAGCTTGACATATATATCCCTATATCGTAATATATAAATGTAACTTTTTGATTATTATGAATCGCAAATATAAATAAAAAAGGTTAGAATGCAAAACTTTGTTTTGACATCTTAACCATAAAAGGAGAATAAAAATGTCGAAAAAAGTATTAATTGTTGGTGGCGTTGCAGGTGGCGCAGGAACGGCTGCTCGATTAAGGAGAATGGATAATCAGGCAAAGATTATTATGTTTGAGAAGGGACCCTACATATCTTTTGCTAACTGTGGACTTCCATATTATATTGGAGGTACCATTAAGAACAGAGAGGAGCTACTTTTGCAAACACCGGAAGGCTTCGGCAATAGATTTAATGTTGATGTAAGGGTTAATAATGAAGTGTTAAAAATTGATCGAGACAATAAAAAGGTTGTAGTAAAAGACGGTGCAACAGATAAGATCTATGAAGAATCCTATGATACTTTGGTCCTATCAACGGGTTCAACGCCTCTTGTGCCACGGATTGAGGGTATTGATAGCTCTAATATCTTCACTTTATGGACCATTCCGGATGTGGATCGAATCAAAGAATATGTACTCTCCCACAACCTTAAAAAAGCTACAGTTATTGGAGGCGGCTTTATCGGTCTTGAGATGGCAGAAAACTTGCATGATCTTGGTCTTGATGTATCCATAGCAGAAATGGCCCCACAAGTAATGACATCTATAGATTATGATATGGCACAATTGATTCATGGTCATATAACAAAAAAAGCTGTTCATCTACATCTAAATAATGGCGTCAAGTTTTTTAAATCAAGAGGTCCGGTTACGGACGTGATTCTTAGTGACGGTACAACGATAGAAAGCGATATCATCTTGTTGGCCATTGGCGTCAAACCTAACGGAAGTTTAGCCATAGAATCGGGATTAAGAACAAATGAACGTGGTGGTGTTATAGTAGATGCTTACCTTAGAACCAGCGATCCTGATATATATGCACTTGGTGATATGATTGAAGTAGAAGATTTTGTAAGTGGTCAAAAAACAATGGTACCTCTTGCTGGGCCGGCCAACAAGCAAGGTCGTATTGTGGCGGATAACATAACAGGTCTGAGCAAGACGTATAATGGTACCCAAGGCACATCTGTTGCCAAGGTGTTTGATATGACCGTAGCATCTACAGGCAACAATGAAAAAAGTCTGGAAAGACAAGGTTTAACCTATGGTAAAGACTATTTGGTATCCATTATAACAAAAAGCTCTCATGCAGATTATTACCCAGGCGCTAAGGACTTAACAATTAAGCTCATTTTCAATTTAGAAGGTAAGATATTAGGCGCTCAGGCACTCGGACAAGAAGGCGTGGAAAAAAGAATCGATGTAATTGCAACTGCCATACGTTTTGGCGCTACGGTTAAAGATTTAATAGAATTAGAGTTATCCTATGCACCGCCTTACTCATCAGCAAAAGACCCTGTTAATATGGTTGCTTATGTTGCGGACAATATTTTAAGCCAAAAAATGGCACCTATTCGAAGCGAAGAAATTAAAGAATTAGATAAAAGCAAACTCGTAATTTTAGATGTTAGGACACCTGAAGAAGTGGCATATGGTGCTATTGAAGGTCATGTGAATATACCACTAGATGACTTAAGAGAAAGGATCCATGAACTACCAAGTGATAAAGAAATAATCATTTATTGTGCAGTCGGTTTTAGAGGTTATTTGGCATCTACTATATTAAACCCGGCAGGATTTAAAACCAGAAATCTCCTGGGTGGATACAATTACTATAGAAAGTTCTTAAAAAAATACTAGACTTTCTAGGGCTGTCAAACCTTATAATATATGATATAATGACTTTTAACCATAATGGTTAAGTAAAAACTATAAAAGGAGATTGATATGTCAAACAAAAACCCTATCGTAACATTTAAAATAAACAACGAAAGTGTAATAAAAGCTGAATTATACCCTGAAATCGCACCAAATACTGTAAATAACTTTATAGCACTTGTACAGGAGGGCTTTTATAACGGTTTAACATTTCATCGTGTTATACCCGGTTTTATGATTCAAGGTGGTTGTCCTGATGGCAATGGCATGGGTGGCCCCGGTTATGGTATTAAAGGTGAGTTTTCTTATAACAAGTTTGAAAATAACATGAAGCACGACAAAGGTGTGTTATCCATGGCAAGAGCTCAAAGTCCGAACTCGGCAGGTTCACAATTCTTTTTAATGGTAGAAAATGCACCCCATTTAGATGGACAGTATGCCGCATTTGGAAAAGTAATTGAAGGACAGGAAGTTGCAGATGCTATAGTAAAAGTTCCAAGAAATCATATGGACATGCCTAATGAACCACAAGTTATGACGGAAGTGACCGTTGATACCTTTGGTGTGGAATATGAAAAACCTATAAAACTATAAAAAAAATCCTTCATTCGTTAGAATGAGGGATTTTTTTATATCAGAAAAGCGCTTATACCAAATCAAATAAGTCATCATCAAAAACAACTTGATTTCGACCTGAATTCTTGCCAAGATAGAGGCACCTGTCGACAGCTTCAATACTTTGCTCGAAACTATCCGTTAGTGTACCTACACCAAAAGTTAGGGTTAGGCTTATTTTATGATTTCTATAAGTGAAAATCGTGTCTTCAACTATGTTTCTTAAGCTTTCAGCAAAATCAGTAGCGTCAGAGATTACAGTGTTTTCCATAATGATAAGAAATTCTTCACCACCCCAACGTGCGATTTTGTAATTGGAAGGACAATTGGATTTTAGAACTTTTGCAAGTTCAATCAGTATATAGTCACCACATTGATGACCAAAAGTATCATTGATGTCTTTGAATTTGTCGATATCACAAAGCGCTAAAGTGTGTATGTCGGTACAAGGGTAGTTAACAATAATATTTTTAAGACCGCGCCTATTATATAACTGTGTTAGTGAATCATGTTGGACTTGCTCAAGTAGTTGTTTATTGAGTGCTTCAAGATGTGCATTGGTAAGAAGGGATTGCTTAAGTTGAGCTTCCTTTTGATCGAGGTTGTATTTGGTATATAGATTAAAAATTGTAGATTGTTGTTTGGTTGAGTTTAGGTTGTCATTGAGCTCAGTAGCAATTTTGTATAGGTTGTAGGCTTTCTCATAATCATATTGCTTAATGTATAAGTCAGATAAAGCATAATAGATTTTAATTTTGGGTTGTTGGATATTATAGCGTTTTGTATAAGATAAGGCTTCCTCTAAAGATTCAAGAGCCATAGGAAAGTCTTTTTGAATCATCATTAAACAGCCTAAAGCGTAATTTGCATGAATGGTACCATAACGGTATTTTATATCTTTTGAAAGATTTAAAGCTCTATTATAATAGTCCATTGAAGAGGCATATTTTTCGGTCTTTTGATGAATATCGCCACATAGTAAAAAGACATTGGTAAGACCTTTTATATGATTAAGCTTTTCATAATGAAAAACAGCATCATCACATAGCTTTAAGGATTTTTCATAGAATGCCGCTTTATAATGGATGGTGGCAAGAGCGACCTTTATGTCAGCTAGCAGTCTGGCATCATTAAGTAACTCAGCTAGTTGAAGACCTTCTATGGCATAATCCATAGCAAATTCATTCATATTCATTTCTGTATAGGCTATAGCAAGATGACGTAAGGTTTGGCATCTTTTTTCTTGTACTTGATTAGAAGGCGCAACGTTTAGAGCAACCATATAGTAGTGATTGGCTGTATCGTAGATGCCTAAAAAGCGATATATATTTCCAAGTAAATTACAGGTGTGATACAGTTCATCATTTGCTAGTTGGGTGAGTTCAAGATTATAAGCTCTTAAGGCAAAATCAAGAGCCAAGTAGAAATCGCTTAAGTAATAATGACAGTAAGCGATGGTATTTAAAGTCTCTATATGATCAGGATCTATTTTAAGATGTTCCATTGCAGAAGTCTTATAAATATGAGGACTTGATTCCATCCTTTCATATTTGGTATATCCTTTTTCCCCATTATTGATCATTATAATACTCATCTCAACCACCCCCGTAATTGATTGGTTCAATAAATGCTAAATAGAATAATAAGTCTTTGTACCTATATTTACCTACACATGTACTAGTTTAACATCTTGAGAATATAATTAGAACAATACATAGGAAGCGAATGTATCTTAATTGGCCAAATGTCCTATGAAATGTCTTTAATAGAAAAAACCGTTTGACAATGTTTGTCCTCAAACGGTTTAAGTATGACGAATTATATAAAATCCACGATAAAAACAGATTCGTCCTTCAACATATCTAAAATAGTGCCATCCTCCTTTTTAATAAGAGGACGTGAAGGTGATTGTTTATTAATAAAAATGACTTCACCTCTTTGACCATTACTAAGTTGAACATGCTCACCGATAAAATTATGGGCAATATGTTCCAAAAAAATATATAAGTACTGGGTGTCAAGAAAGCCATAACATTCATTTTCAAACATTCGTATCACATCTAATGGATGATAGCGCTTATGATAGGGTCTATCACTGGTCATGGCATCATAGATGTCCACGATGGATATAATTTTAGGGTAGGGGTGAATGCTTTCCCATTTGAGACCTAAGGGATACCCTTGACCGTTCATTTTTTCATGGTGCATTAAGACAGCTTGTTTAATACCGATGGGAAGGTCTGAACCCATAACCATTTGATAGCCTAAAGTAGTATGCTGTTTGATATGGGCAAATTCTTCATCTGTTAAAGGCCCTTTTTTATTTAAAATAGTTTGATTCACCATGATTTTTCCGATGTCATGGAGCAAACCAGCCAAAGCTAATTCTTTGATGCTTATTTCTGACATACCCAGCCATTTTCCAAGAATACTGGCCAATAGAGATACATTCATAGAATGGTTATATGTGACATCATCTGCTGAGTTCAATCGGCACATATAACTAAAAAGTTGAGACTGAGAAACGGTTGTATCTAATATATCATCCACAAGCTGTTCTAAGCTTTTGCTATTGATTGATCCTGTATCAACAATTTGTGCCAATTGATTTTGTATATCTTCCACTTTGCGATCGTATTTATAAGAAAACTCAATAAAAGCAGGTGTATTAGCAAGCGCCTGACGTATCTGGCTTATAGGTACGACTGCTTCTTCTTGGGGATATATATATATATCATGAATATGATAAAGATTGATTTTAACGATATGATTAGCCGAAATCAGAGTGTCCTTTGGAACGAGTAGTATGCCTTCAGAATTGAAGACATCCTTTGCCAATCGCATATTAACTTTAATGTTTTCTTGATTAATCCTGATAGGTTTCATAGCGACCTCAAAAAGTGATTTGTTATAGTTGCTTCTAACGCTTAGACCAATTATAGCATAGGGTTAAATATGTAACAACCGTTGCAATAAAGATTCACATATAGAAGATTTATAGGTATAATGGAACTAGTAATAGCATGAGTTATTAAACAAAATAGGTTTTCATAAAGGAGTGGGACTAATGCTAGAGATTTATATTACCCGACATGGTGAGACAGAGTGGAATAGAGTAAGAAGATTTCAAGGTCAAGGGGATTCTGAGTTAACAGAGCTTGGTAAGCAACAAGCGGCATGGCTAGGCCAAAGGCTAAAGAATATAGGTATTAAAACCATATATGCCAGTCCTCTTGGAAGGGCTAAGCATACTTCGGAAATAATGAATGCATATATAGGTGGGAAGATTATTTTTGACGATCGATTAAAAGAAATGCATGTTGGAGACTGGGAAGGTAGGATGATATCAGAAATTGAGACTGAAATGCCGACAGCCCATTCGGATTTTTGGAATAATCCTGAGCATTTCTATATAGAAGGTCAAGAGAGCTTTAAAAGTGTTCAAAACAGAGCGGCAGAATTCTTTGAAGAACTTCTAAAAAATCATAGCACAGGAAGAATTTTCATCGTTGCCCATGCCATAGTCATAAAAGGCCTGTTAAATTATATTTTGGGACGGGATGTAGAACACTTTTGGGAAGGTAAGCAGATATTACCAACCAGCTTAACAAGAATCAACGCTGAAGAAGATCGACTCAGTGTGGTTTACATGAGTGACGTCTCCCATTATGAAAAACCCATGGAACAAGGGTGGTTTATTGATGAGGCTTAACCTTACTAAAAACTTGTTCTCGGAGTAACTTATTAATATACAGATCGCTATCAGGACGATGAGGTAACAAGCAATTGCTGCAGTCTTTAACACCATTAACAAGCATATAATGCCCTTTGCATTCCAGTAAATAGAGGGGACAATAACAATATTTACAATTAAAATCATCCGGCCAATCCGTCATATGACAAGGAAAATAAGCACAATCCGTATTATTAAAAAAAGCATAACTATTCTTCATAGCGTAGCACACCTTTCATTAAAGCTTATTAATAAAGAGAAAAAAGAAAACACAGTCTCTTTGTTCTAATAAATGTACCAAGTATGGATCAAAATTGCAATAAAAATCAAGAAGAAAAAGCAGTAAGTCTTCATTTATAGCTTTTCCCTCAAGAGGGTCTAGCCAAAAATGAAGACATACTGCTTTATTTATATTCCCTTGAAAATTTTTGAGATAAAATTGAGACAATTATGTGGCTCCTAGCAACATCGACTATGAAGTTCCTGGAAGTAAGAAAAGAGGCTTTGCCTCGGTATGAGCTTTGCTCATATTTCTGAATACTTCAAAGGAAAGTACCCTTGACGCATCATGTCGGTCTTCAAGACATGATGCTAAAACAAAGGACTTTCCATTGAAGCAGACTGTGGAAGGGTTTTCATGGGACCAATAAGCAAGAAACAAAGCTTTTCCTAAGCCTTCTTCATAGCCTCTTCAACAGCAACAGCAACCGCAACAGAAGCACCAACCATAGGGTTATTACCCATTCCGATTAATCCCATCATCTCAACGTGAGCCGGAACAGAAGAAGAACCGGCAAACTGAGCATCAGAATGCATTCTACCCATAGTATCTGTCATACCATAAGAAGCAGGACCTGCACCCATATTATCAGGATGTAAAGTTCTACCTGTACCACCACCTGAAGCAACAGAGAAAAATCTCTTACCAAGAAGGTTACATTCTTTTTTGTAAGTACCAACAGTTGGATGTTGGAAGCGTGTAGGGTTAGTGGAGTTTCCTGTTATAGAAACATCAACGCCTTCAGCATGCATAATAGCAACACCTTCAACAACATCATCTGCACCAAAACACTTAACAGCGCCACGAGGACCATCTGAGAAGCGTGTTTCTTTAATTACATTAAGCTTGCCGGTAGCATAATCAAGTTCAGTCTCAACATGTGTAAAACCGTTGATTCTAGAAATCATATATGCGGCATCTTTTCCAAGACCATTTAAGATGACTCTAAGTGGGTTGGTTCTAACTCTGTTAGCACTCATAGCTATACCAATAGCACCTTCTGCAGCTGCAAAAGACTCATGACCGGCAACCAAAGCGAAACATTGGGTTTCTTCTTTAAGGAGCATAGCAGCTAGATTACCGTGACCGATACCAACCGCTCTTTGGTCAGCAACTGAACCGGGAATACAGAAAGCCTGTAAGCCTTCTCCAAGTGTTTCTGCAACATCAGCAGCAGCAGTTTGACCTTTTTTAATAGCAATAGCAGCACCTAACGTGTATGACCATAATGCGTTATCAAAACAAATAGGTTGAATGCTTTTAACGATCTCATGAACATCAACGCCTTTGTCTAAACATAATTGTCTAGCATCTTCTAATGTGCCAAGCTCATATTTTTCAAGTACCGGCGTAATTTGATTGATTCTTCTATCATAACTTTCAAACAACATGATTTTATTCCTCCTGTATATTCTATTCGTGTCTTGGGTCTATGACTTTAACAGCTTCGTTAAAACGACCGTATTGACTCGTTGCTTTTTCCATCGCTTCATTGGCATCAATGCCTTTAGCAACCATTTCCATCATTTTTCCAAGATGAACAAATTTGTATCCGATGACTTCGCCATTGGCATCAAGTCCCATACCGACAACATAACCCTCAGCCATTTCAAGATAACGTACACCTTTAGCACTTGTACCGTACATTGTACCAACTTGTGATCTTAATCCTTTACCAAGGTCTTCAAGGCCTGCACCGATAGGTAGACCACCTTCGGAGAAAGCTGTTTGAGTTCTACCATAAGAGATTTGTAAGAAAAGTTCTCTCATAGCCACGTTGATGGCATCACAGACTAAGTCTGTATTCAAAGCTTCCAGGATTGTTTTTCCTGTTAAGATTTCTGAAGCCATAGCAGCGGAGTGGGTCATTCCGGAACAACCGATGGTTTCGATTAGAGCCTCATGGATAATACCATCTTTTACATTAAGGGTTAATTTACAAGCGCCTTGTTGTGGTGCACACCAACCGATACCATGTGTTAAACCTGAAATGTCGGTAACATCATAAGCTTTGACCCATTTTCCTTCTTCTGGAATTGGAGCGGGTCCGTGAATTGGTCCTCTTGAAACTGTACACATATTTTCTACTTCA
>PGZS01000228.1 GCA_002841435.1 Firmicutes bacterium HGW-Firmicutes-3
GATATTTTAACCGGTCATTTTCTAATGCTAATTCTTCTTTTTCGGCCTGAAGCTTGGCGATAATTTTTTCCAATGTCGTAATATCTTTGTGATCAGCTTTGATCACAATCTCATCATTTGAATTTCTACCGTCATTCTGGTTGGCTAAATCTGCTCGTTGCTTTTCAATCGGTAATCGATCACGAACATTTTTTTTATGTTGATCATCCACTTTATCTTTTAACTGATCAACATCCGACTGAGGAAGTTCCGTTTCAACCTCACAGACTACCGCATCCTCATAATCATCTCTGGGTGATTCCACCACCGTTTTATCATCTTTAAGACCCCATGGTTTCTTCGGTTTTTTACTAAAAACCATTTGATCGAATGATCTGCCTTTATTTTTCATTCTTATTACACTCCTTTGAATTTTTATTTTTCATGTCAGTCCATCGTTACACCGGGTGCTTTTTTTGCTCCGACGCATTCTCGGGGTTCCGTTTACGCACCGGGTGCGTTTTTTGCTCCAACGCATTCCCGGGGTTCCGTTTACGCACCGGGTGCGTTTTTTGCTCCAACGCATTCCCGGGGTTCCGTTTACGCACCGGGTGCGTTTTTTGCTCCAGCGCATTCCCGGGGTTCCGTTTACGCACCGGGTGCGTTTTTTGCTCCAACGCATTCCCGGGGTTCCATTTACGCACCGGGTGCGTTTTTTGTTCCGACGCATTCCCGGGGTTCCGTTTACGCACCGGGTGCGTTTTTTGCTCCGATCATCCAGTCTGGTCTGCTACTGCACTGGGTGCACTTTTTGATCTAACCTCCGGCTTGATCGGCTACTGCACCGGGTGCCTAATGCGTATGTTTATTTTAAAGAAATTAGTTTCTTTTTAATCATCTCGTTTCCCGAGGAAACAAATTTATAATTCCTGCTCCCAATCATAGCTGCTGTTTTCTTTTTGCTTGATCTTTTCTTTCAAGGCTTCTCCTTCCAGCCTTTTTTTCATATGAGTTAATGGGTAATAATTGGAATCCTTACTCTTGCCGGATCGTAAAGCGGTAAGAATATTCCTGGCATTCCTAGCAAATTCATCCATTTCTTTCTGGTGCATTTTTTTCGTCCGCTCACTTCTTCTTTGGCAATTTCTCTCAAACTGCTCCAGTAATTTTTCTTTAGTAAACCGCTCCGGCGGATAGAGTTTATTATTTCTGCACTTCTTACCATCCGGTGTCGTAAACGTGATGTGCTTATGATGATCCCATTGGACTTCATAGCCGAGTTTTTCCATATTCGATATAAATTCATCCTGGCTAAAGGAATGCTTTACGCACTCTTTAACGGCCAGAAATAATTCATATTTCCAGCTCTGTCCCTGCTTCTGTTTTTCATACTCTCCCTGTTTAACGGTATGCAGCTTCTCATTATTGTCTTCAGGCTGAACCACCTGGTCCTGGTCATTTTGCTTATCCCACCAGATCCGGATATTTTCCTCCCGACACAGCTCCAGGGATTTATTCTTGATGTCCTCCAGATCGGCTTTGCTGATATGCCATTTTGCACCGGTTTCAGCATTTACTGAATTGATGCAGAAATGGTTATGGATATGATCCCGATCCGTATGGGTTCCAATGACGACCTGGAAGCCGTTAAAAATATCGGTTTCTTCTATCAGTCGGCGCCCAATGTCATGGATGAGCTGCATATCCTGTATTTCTGGTGGAAAGCTCTGTTCGGCATGAATATAAAGTCGTCCACTTTCCTTGTTATACATATTTTTGATCAGCATGAATTCTTCATAGGCACTCTCGGATGAGCAGTTAATGGTTGACACCAGGTGATTTTCTTCTTCCATCTTCTTGGTGTAGTCAATACAGTTCCGCATTCCGGTTTTTGTTTGGCCATGCTTGAACTTGATGATCTTGAATACCGCCATTTAACTGCTCTGGAAAAAATACTGATCCAATGCCAACTCAACCGTCATCTGGATGTCACCTTCATCCTCCAGATCATGAAAGTATTTTTCGATAATCTCCGGTGATATTTTATAGGTTTTTTCAGGTTTCTTTTTTGAAACCTTATCTTTGAAAATTTCATTGAGTACATCGATTGTAATTTCAGCACTTTCCATTTTTTTTCGGATGATGTTGGCTTTATGATAGGATATCTTATTTCCATCCAGCATAAAGGATCTCACCACGTCCTGTTCGGCATCAGAGAGATAGGACAGCTCCACTGCTGACTTGATACTTAGTTTACCACTGTCGCAAAGATCTTTTAATCCTTGGGTCAAATTGTTGTGGATCTGTTCTGATAGTTGTGCCTTCCTTTTATTGAGTATTTTCATCAATTGATGGCGTCTGGTTAAAATTTTAGCTTTTTCGGAAATGACATAGTCATTAAGGCTGCGCTTTTTAATATTTGTTTCAATCAGCATCAGTTCAGCAGCGCTATCATCTTTTAAACCCTCATAAATAACCGCATGAATATCTCTTTTTCCAAGTCTTTTACAAGCTTCCACACGATTATGTCCGGAAATAATCTCAAACATCCCCTTATACTCATTATGTGGTCGAACCAGGATCGGATCAGTCACTCCCATATCTTCAATACTTTCCATCATCGATTTCATTTCACTTTCATTGTACTTGGTAAAAATGTGATTCTTGAAATCAATGAGACGATTAACTTCAATTCTAGCATAAATTGAAGATTCAGAATAATCAGCCATATTTACTTAACATCCTTTCAATAAAGAATAAAGACCCGATATGGGTCCGATTGATTTTGTTTCCTCGGGAAACAGAATTCTATGTTGAATAATCTCTAAATTGTGTTCCTCGTTCCATATGCGCTTTGATCGACACCGGTCGCTGCCATTGTCTGGTGAACGCTTTCCATTCCATCGAATACTCGGTTTTAAACGGTTTGGAATCCCGCCTTAGTTGGGCAAAGGGCATGGCTCCCATCCGGTATACTTTCTGGAGCCGATTTTCATTCGCTTCCATATCATCACCAATCAAGACATAGCATTTAATCTTTTCCCGATTAAATCCCCCTTTAATTAACTTATCACAAGCAGTTCTGAAAGCCGGCAGCGACTGATCGGTATCACAGGCCAACCATAATTCATCAATTTTTAGACTTCTGACATTCTCAACGAAATAATCATCGATCAAATTTGATTGCAATCCCCCTTTAAACTGGATCCGTCGCTGCGACCGTAACATTTCAAACACTTTTTCTTTATGCTTTTTACTGGTCTGAAGAAAATTATTGTCCTGGATAATATTTCCAGGACAAATAGGTAATTCTTTTAAGCGCCCCTCAATCTTTGGTACGATGCACCAGGGACATTGATTATTACATCCCCTGCTGGTAAAAATAATGTTTGGTATTGTTCCTGAAGCTTGATGCAATAGTCCTTGTCCCAGGTAAAGGAACAGGAAATATGAATCTCATCAAACGTTGGAAAAAGTGAAAACATGGGTGCCTGGATGATTCCACCCGGATAATAGGTCTGGGGATCTTCAGGCGTGTAACTGGTTTTCTTTGGGAAAACCCGAAGTATCTACTTATCCCAGTTCATTTCAATTAATTTGTTGCACTAATTCAATATAGCGCTTATTGATTTCATC
Organism: Firmicutes bacterium HGW-Firmicutes-3; assembly: GCA_002841435.1. GTDB lineage: Bacteria > Bacillota > Clostridia > Lachnospirales > Vallitaleaceae > Petrocella. Next base: position 3,616 of record PGZS01000228.1, read on the forward strand.
ATCCGTCATATTCTGCCGATTATAAAAGACTTCTTTCTCAAAAAGTTCGACTGGATGAGTGACATGATTTCCATTATTATCAATTGTATAACTGATTCCAAAGCATCCCAGCTCCAGCTCTTCCAGCCATTCTCCTGTAACTTCAGCTTTTACATCTAGGTCTTTTATCTGTCCACAGTACGGACAACGTAACTGATCGGACGTTTCAGCGAAGTGCTTGCCAACGATAAATTCTTTATCACAACCATAACAGACATATTTCACCAAATCGTCTTCATAGTGCTTTTCACCTGATTCTTTTTCCCAAATTAAATTCGCCATCATTTTGTATATGATATAAATACCATAATCCTCCTTGTAAAATTCCTTTGAAATTACTTCTTCCACCAAGCGGAAGAAGTAATTTAAGGTATGTGCGTCGTGATAGTGACTTACTTTTCACTATTTTCAAAATATTTTGATAAGGCTAATTCCAGAATATCAATAATCTCAGCTTCTCCTTTGTTCCCAAAATACTTTTTTAAAAGAATCGTTGGAATTTTGAGTAGTTTCTTTTTTTCATTATCTTTGTGGCGCAATAACCGTTCCAGCGATTCTTTCGTTAATCCTTCATCCAGGGAAAGTTTTTTTATTGCCTTAGCTTTTGAATCTGTTATTCTAATGCCATCATTAATCAAATCCCGAACCAGTTCCTGATCAGCTTCCTCAAGATAACTTAATTCGACTGAGGATTTGATCGATAGTTTACCTAAATCCATTAAGTCCTTTAAATCACTAAATAAAAAATCATTTATTCTGACATAATTACATATTTGAGATTTTCCCAAGTGAAATGGTTTTTCCTCATCCTTTTCACTGTGATGGTCTTCCGTATTCTCTTTCAATAGATCCGTTCTTAGTCCCTGTTTTTTTATTAATTTATGCCACTCCGTGATAATTCTGGCCCGATCAGATAATTTGAAGTCTTCAATATTACGCTGCGGCGCTTACAAGCATTGACCCGGTTGTGTCCAGCCAATATTTCAAACATCCCAGTTTCAGTGGGGTGATCTCTAATAATAATAGGTGTCAGAAGCCCTCTTAACTCTATACTTTTCATCAGTTCTAACATATCCACTTCCGAATAAGGTGCAAAAATATGATCACCAAATCCAATCAAACGATCCGTTTCAATCATGACCAGACAGCTATCCTCGTCGTCATCAAGATTAAACATACTATCGTAATTTTTTTGATTCTCCACTACTTTCACCTGCTTTGTTAATTTTCAACTAATTCTTTTGCTAAACGCTCATAAGCTTCAACCGCTTTGATAATGCTTTCCTTTTCTCTTTTGATTGTAAATTTATCGTGCAATTCTCTGACACTAAGAGATAACTTCCCAGCATCAGCTACTTTGGATAATGATGGTATTTTAGAATCATATACGTGGATCCGTTCACCAAACACATCCATAATAATATTTTCCATCTCTTTGGTTGATTTTAGTTTTGGCGTATA
>PGZS01000229.1 GCA_002841435.1 Firmicutes bacterium HGW-Firmicutes-3
TTTTGAGGTGATATCATGTCGTTACTAAAAGGAAATGTTTTATACGGACAATCCGGCGGTCCTACCGCCGTTATTAATGCTTCCGCATATGGAGTCATTAAAGAAGCTTTATTACATCGCGGCATCATTGATGAAGTCTATGGCATGCATTATGGCATTCAAGGGGCTTTAAACGATGATTTATACCGCATGAGTGATCAACTCATGCAAGACTTAGAAAAGCTTCCAGCGACGCCTGGAGCTGCTTTTGGATCCATTCGATATAAACTTAAGAATTATAAAACTGATGAAACAGATTATATCAAACTCATGACTGTTTTTAAAAAGTATAACATTCGTTATTTCTTCTATAATGGCGGAAATGATTCCATGGATACTTGTAATAAGATTGATGAATACTTAAGACATGTGGGTTATGAATGCAAAGTGATTGGTGTTCCGAAGACCATTGATAATGATCTACCCATCACCGATCACTCGCCTGGATTTGGTAGTGCGGCTAAATACATCGCCAATACCATGATGGAAATCGTGTGTGATAATATTTCTTATCCCAAATCAAAAGTTGCGATTGTTGAAATTATGGGTCGTCACGCTGGTTGGTTAACGGCAGCTTCGCATGTCGCTACCCATAATGGAAGTGGTCCGGATTTAATTTACTTACCGGAAATTCCATTTGATAAAGAAAAGTTTTTAGAAGATGTTAAAAGAGTTTATACTGAAAAGAAACGTTGCGTTGTGGCTGTGTCTGAAGGTATTCAAGATTTAGATGGTAAGTTCATTGGCTTAGCAGCTCAGACCCAAGATTCCTTCGGTCATAACCAATTAGGGGGCGTTGCGGACCAACTCGCTGAACTTATTCATAAACGTTTAGGCTTTTCAACCCGTGAAATTGAATTTGGCTTAACACAACGTTGCGCAGCCCATATGCAAAGCAAGGTTGACTTAGAAGAAGCTATTGGAGTGGGAACAGAAGCGATGAAACGTGCATTAAAAGGTGAATCGGGAGTGATGGTTTGTATCAGACGCGATTCAAACCTGCCTTATAAATCGAGTTTCTTTACGCATCCATTAAATGAAATTGCGAACGTTGAAGTAAAAATTCCTCGACACATGATTAACAAAGAAGGAAATGGATTAGAAGATTCTTTCTTAAACTATGTCTATCCTTTGATTCAAGGTGAAGTTAAACCAAAATATGATCAAGGGGTTGTTGGGTTCTGTTATTTGAAACTTCCTAAAAAATATAACTAACAAATAACGCCATAATTAGAATCTATTTCTTAATTATTAGACTATGAAAATAGGCAATCGCCAAAATGACGATTGCCTTTTTATATCATTATGACAGATATGATAATACTTTCTAGTAGTTTATATAAGTTTTCAATAATATGTTATATGTCTGAATCACTAGATTCCAATGCATAGATTGAAAGAAATACATCAAGAATTTCTGGGTCAAAATGTTTACCTGATTCTTGTTTCATGATTTCGATTGCTTTATCTTTTGAGAATGCATCTCGATAAGGACGTTTGGAGATTAAAGCATCGTAAACATCCGCAACCGATATGATCCGAGCAAACAAGGGGATATCAAAGCCTTTTAAGCCTTGAGGATATCCTAATCCATCAAAACGTTCATGATGGTAGAGAACACCTTCATTGATCTGTTTAAAACTAGAAACTTCTTTTAAAATATTATATCCATATTCAGGGTGTTTTTTAATCGACTCAAACTCTTCATAAGTGAGTTTTTCTTTTTTATTCAAAACCGTTAGTGGAATAAAGACTTTTCCTACATCATGGAGTTTTGCGCTTAAAATTAATTGATCTAATAATTCAATATTCAATTTCGAACCAATTTTTTCACATATTTTAGAGACACTATCACTATGTTCTTTGGTATAAATATCATTGATTTCATTAGCTTTTGAGAGTAGTTCCACAATTTCAATATTTTTAAATCGAATTGCATCATAATCTTGTTCGATGCGTTGAAGCATTTGATTCACTTTATTCCCAATGAGATCTAACTCTTGGATTTTGTAATGAGGGATTTTCATAAATGCATTGTTTGATAATTGAATCGAATCGATTGCTTTCATCAATTTACCGCGTTGTTTGGCAGAAATAAGAATTGCAATATAAAACCCTATAACATTTAAGGTGAACATGGTAGAAATTATGACTGTCGCATGGCCAATCATTTTTTCTTTGAGATATTGGGCAGAGGGGTTTTCAATATGTGCAAGGATATATAATGAATCGTCTTGAGAAGGAACTTCAAAAGTAATTAAAGGATCAGTAATTGTAGAAGAATCATTGGTAGGAGATACGATAAAATGCTCTTCAATAACGGGAACTATCACCGATCTTAAATAATTGAATGTTTGTTCACCAAGGGGCCTTCCCATCAAAAAAATACCGTTTTTGTCACTGGAATCATCATTCGATAACGGCATTGCAGATAAAAAATAAAGGGTA
>PGZS01000230.1 GCA_002841435.1 Firmicutes bacterium HGW-Firmicutes-3
TACACCAAAGCAAAACTTTACAAAATTAGAACAGTTAAGAAAGGAAAAGCTTGGAGTGTAATTTCAAGTAGGTTTAAAAATGAATATTTATCTAGATACTGCAGATGTAAATGAAATAAAGAAATACTTTGATTTGGGGATTGTTGCAGGGGTAACGACCAATCCGACGATTATTTCCAGAACAGGCAAAGAATTCATCACCGTCATTAATGAGATTATTGAGATTGTAAAAGGTCTACCTGTGAATGCAGAAGTGATTAGTTTGGACGCAGAGGGCATGATCACCGAAGGAAGAGAATTAGCAGCACTAAATCCAAGTATTGTGGTTAAGATTCCTATGTGTATGGAAGGTCTAAAAGCGGTAAAAGTATTATCAGATGAAGGTATCACAACGAATGTAACCTTAGTCTTTTCAGTAACACAAGCTTTGATGGCAGCACGAGCAGGTGCCACATATGTCAGTTCCTTCCTTGGAAGGGTAGATGATGTGGGTGGAGATGGCATTGCCTTGATTCAAGATGTTATAACCATCTTCAAAGAGTATGGTATTAAGAGTAAAGTCATAGCGGCTTCCGTACGCCATATGGGCCATGTAATCGGATGTGCAAAAGCAGGCGTTGATATTTGTACAATTCCATCTTCATTGATACCAAGTATGGCCAACCATCCATTAACGACCCAAGGATTAAATCAGTTCTTGGAAGACTGGAAAAAAGTACCAACAAAAAAATAAACAGAGAATAAATATAGAATGATTATTGGAAAAAATGCATTAAGAAAACTCAATTAGAGAAACGCAATAAGGAACTAGGTACTGATATCAGAGTGTGATTGAAGTAGCCTAGTTCCTTGTGCTGGAAACTTTTTTTGACATATACAAGCAGTCAAACTATATTTTAGGGTATCAGTATCCATCAACTTAGATTATGAAATAAAATTCATCACCAAAGAAATAAGAGATGATGATAAGGGTAGGCATGGGAGTACGAGGCGAGAGCTGGTGGTGCTTCCAAGTGGTGCGGTACAAGAAGCGGTACGTGACGGTGAACTAAGTGAAGAACGACTCCTAAGTTATATAAAATTAAAAAAGAAGCCAAGTATGAGGGTCTTAACTCAAAACAGATTGAGACAGAAAAGCTAACAACCATGTTCAAAGATGTGGGCGGAATGAAAAATGCACGTAAGTTGCTTAAGGAAAATGATAAAAGAAGATAAAAGTAGAAAATAGGAATAGAGGACAATAAGGCAACCCCACACATTAAGTATTGGGTTGCCTTAACTCTTCTGTACTATTTTGAATTATATTTTTCGGACAAGCAACTTGGTATGGGTATAATCAATACCGATGGCTCCAATAGGTGCAGTAATAAGTATGGCAAGTACTGCGACAGTTAGGATGGTATTACCTGCATCTACGCCTGCGGATAAAGGAATAGCACCAATTGCTGCCTGTACGGTTGCTTTTGGTAAATAAGCAATAGAACAAAACAATCGCTCTTTTAGATTGAGTTTTGTTTTTATGAGGCTCAAGTTAACGCCGACAATTCTTAGAACCAAGGCACCAAGAACGAGTAGAATGGATTTTGGACCAGCGCCGGATAAAGCGTTGATATCTACAGCAGCACCCACAAGCACAAAAAGCATGATTTCTGCACCCACCCATATTTTTGAGAATTTGCCCATAAGACGCTTTGCAGTCACTTCATTGGTCTTCAAAATAGTGGCGCCCAGTGCCATAACAGCAAGCAATCCTGACATAGGAACATAAGGCTTCATAAACGTTTCTAAGGTTACAAAAATAAAGGAAGCGCTTAGTATGATGAGTACTTTCTGAGTATCTCTTAAATGCATGAATTTGAACATCTCAACTAAGATTAGGCCGGTGGCGATACCAAGAAAAGAGCCTATAACAATCGAAATAGGTATATTTAACAAAGTCGTAGAACTGAATCTTTGGCCTTGGTACATCCCCATAAGAGAAGCAAACAACACAATGACATAGATATCATCCACAGAAGCACCGGCCATAATTAATTGTGGGATGCTTTTATTTTTTCCATAACCAGATTCCATAAGATGAAGCATTCTTGGAACGATGACAGCAGGTGAGACAGCAGCAAGTACGGTTCCCATAATAGCCGCTTCTAAATAAGTGACATCAAGGAGCAAAGGTGCAAGTAAGGTTACTGCAATGATTTCAAGCGTGGCGGGTACAAAGCACATGAGTATGGCAGGTCTTCCAACCTTTTTTAGGTCATTGATGTCAATAGATAGACCGGCTCTCGTTAATATGACAATAAGTGCAATCTCCCTTAAGTCAGAAGATATGTTAAGAATATCCGGGGATATAAGATTGAACATATGAGGGCCAAGTAGAATGCCGGTAAAAATCATACCCATTAAACCAGGTATTTTCAATTTGTTAAGAATGCCGCTAAGTGAAAAACCAATAATTAAAATAAGTGATAGACTAAATAACATG
>PGZS01000029.1 GCA_002841435.1 Firmicutes bacterium HGW-Firmicutes-3
TACAGCTTTTGGAAGCTCTATTTGTTGTGCGTTTTTTTAACTATTAAACAAAACATAAAAACTATGAATTTCTTCTTGACTTCATATAGTTAGTCTTTATCTCTTTTACACTTAGGGTTGATTTTGGGTTAAGGTTATCTAGAAATTAATTCTAGCATTAAAAGTATGATGCGTCTATGTAAATAAAGAAATGATCATATTTAGAGGGTGTATAAGATGGTGTATAATAGAATATAAGTGAGCCAATTTTTATAGGAACTTAAATCTTATAATTTCGTCCAAAAGTATAGAAAAACAATTACAAGAGGAGGCATAACATGAAAAAAAGATCAAGAATTTTAGCTTTTTTAATGGTACTGGTACTGATGGGGTCTTTTGGCTTTGACACGCATAGTGCAACTATTTTTAAGGATATTGGTGGTTTACAAGAAAGAGAGGCCATTGGTTATCTTCACAATAAGGGTTATGTGAATGGCGTAGGCAATGGCATGTTTGCACCTTATGCAACCATTACGACAGCACAAGCGATTCAACTTATGGTTAATTTTATGGAACTGAATCTGAACGATGTTCGATTTGTTAAGGCACCGTTAGCCACAGACTATTTTGAAAAAGCCATTAATAGTGCTTGGTATAAAGAAGCGTTTATCATTACCGGGGTGAAAAACCCGGTTTTCCCAAGTGATATAAACCCGAATCAGCCCATGACAACAGAGGCCTTTGTTTACTATCTGATTCAAACACTAGAACTTCAATATGATTTACCGATGATCAAGGTATTACCTCAAAGCATAACAGATAACCAAGCAATCAATCCCAATTACTCAGGTGCCATACAAAGAGCTTTGTATTACGGGATTATAGCATTAGATCAACAAGGAAATATTCATCCCAATCGTTTAATAACCAGAGCAAGAGCTGCACAGTTGGTTAAAAATGTTATGGATTACAGGGATGCCCGTGAACGTAGTATTGAAAATACATTGAAGTTTGAAGCTACACTTGAGAATACATCAAGAGATGATGGTTATGGTATGCAATTTAGAATGACCAATGTATCCAATAAAGCTGTGTTGTTGACTTACAGCTCAGGACAAAAATACGACTATAAGGTTTATGACCCTAATGGAAAAATGGTTTATCAATGGTCAAAAGATAAATTCTTTACAATGGCTTTGGTGGATCAAATAGTAAAAAGTGGTGCTTATATAACATTTGACGAGGTATGGACCTATGTAGATGATGAAGGTATGAAGGTACCGGAAGGTGTTTATAAGATTGTTTTTGAGACGATGTTTAATTATGAGGATGCGTTTATGACCCTAAGTGATACAATCTATGTAGACTATAGTAAATAAATTGGAATGAGACATATTAAGTCATATAATTAGAAAGCACCACCCGATGTTAGACATAGCATTAGGTGGTGTTTTTATAGGATGTCAATGTATATAAGACTACAAAAGAACGGTAAATTAAGACCATGTGTTGTTGAATTAGGGGGAGAATGCAAGGATCAGCATGTTTTGCTATAGACACCGACACTAACAGGTAGTATAATTTCTCCATTAGAGATGAACGTTATAAGTGTAGTTTCTTATATAATGGCATAACAAAGAGAGGCTCTGGGTTGGTATACTGGAGGTTATAGAAGATGAAATATGTGATAAGAAAAATGCGTACGGAAGAAACAGGGCTGCTTGAGGATTTCTTATATGAAGCTATTTTTCAAAAAAATAATAAGAACCCTGTGCCAAGAAAAGCCATATATGATCCGTCTTTGAAAATATTTTTTGAAGCCTTTGGTAGAAAGGATGATCATTGTCTTATAGCAGAGGTTGAAGGTAAGGTCGTTGGTGCGGTGTGGACACGGGTATTTCCGGACAAGAATCAAGGGTTTGCGAAAATGGAAAAAACACCTGAGCTTGCAATTTCACTATATAAGCCTTTTAGAAAAAAGGGCATTGGCAAAGCACTCATGGAGCAGATCTTATTGTTATTAGATTCTGAAGGTTATGAGAAGGTAGCGTTGTCGGTGCAAAAAGAAAACCCGGCAATAAGGCTTTATGAAAGACTAAGCTTTGAAATAGTTAAGGAATTAGATGAAGAATATTTGATGGTCTATTATTTTGATAATGACCCACAGAATCTAACGGGTAAAGAAGTCGAAGCATCAGAGGATATAGACTTTATTACGGCCATGCAGGCTGATTTATAGAAAAACTGCAAAGCCTCAGGATACATCAATTATAGTAAGTTGGTAAACTAAAAGGAAGCCCGGTTTTGAATCGGACTTCCTTTTGGTTTTCTAACTTAGAAGGTTGGACATAGCTATAATCAATATGATACCAAGGAGATAAGGCTATTCGCTCTCAGTGGTTTCATCGTTGATGTCATCAAAAAAGTTACCATTATAATCTTGAACCACGAGTTGATTGCCATTATCTTTTGAGTAACGAATGATTTGGTAAGGATAGGTTAAAGCTTGTGTGACCATATCATCTTTACTTGGTACCGTTTCGCTCACTGTGATATATACCTGGCCATTGACTTTAACGATATCAGATACAAATATATCATAGCCGCCGGTGTTTTTTTCACCGGAACCGATATAGACATAGTAATAATCCTCGTCTTCGCGTATAAGTCCAAAGCCCCTTAGAGACTTGATGAATTCAATACTGGATTCTTCCTCAGTAACAACTTCAAATTCAATTTTTTCACCTTCAATGGTTGCTCTTCCAGGTGACAGGACCATAGTGACGGTCTTGGCATAAGCCTGAACAGGATAAGATTCAGCTACGGGTCCTTCGAACTTGACTTTGACGGTCATGCCAACAATGAGGTCATCCCTTACAGCTTCTTTTTGATCGGCATAAACTTTAGTTTGATCATCAATTCGTATACTGGCTTTGTCAAAATTGGTATCCGGGGTGAGGTCACCTTCTACGAGGATGCTGATTTGCTCATTCGTAACATCCAAAGATGTTATGGTACCTATGATGTCATATGTTTTCTCTAATGGATCATCGGTTGGAGTTGTTTGGTCGTTTTCGATTGGGTTAGTAGTATCATTGATACCTGTTGATGGTTTACATCCGTATAGGAGTAAAATCATAGCAAATGCAGACATTATTATAATATATTTTTTCATATCTATACGCTCCTTTTTCTAATCTCTTTCATATTATGTTAGGGACCTGATGTTCTCACTTATACTTTTGACGTTTTAGGATGCAAAAAGTTGCCTATTTTTAAGATATGAATATTTAGCAGACAGATTATGGATCAATTAGTAGAATTCAGAATGACAAGTCACCTGTAGCAATGGTACAATAATAATAGTAATTATCGAATATCTTTAAGGAATAGCGGGGTATTTCTAAAGCATCGATAATCAAAATCAAATTGGGGGTATTTATGGACTTTATATTAAAGAAAGCTAACTTTTATGCACTAATTTTGTCTTTTTCTCTGTATTTTTTACTTTTAGTAGGCTTTATCATTGAGTATCTTAAAGGAAATAGAAGTCTTACAATGATTATTTTTCTATTTGCATTGTTATTGGTGACTTATGGTGCATCCTTAGGCATCTATATAAAAAACAAAGGATCGGTGCTTATTCGTTATGTTTTAGCGGTAAGCTTTCTAATACCCTACGGCATATCCATTATAAGTAGTACTTCAATGGTTACTTTTACATTTATTTTGCCCATTTTTGTTATCGCATTTATGTTTTTTGATCGGAAACTCATAGCGCTTCTAGCCATAGTGAGCGCCATCCTAAGTATTGTCTTCGTTGTACGAGCCATAAACCTGAACTTACACAACGGTAATACAACCAGTTTGGTTGTTATGATTATCGTTATGCTTGGTTTTATCATAGCCGGTTCGATGGTTGGTACGGTGAACCATCAGATGGTTCGAGATATCAATATTTTCTTGGAAAATGAGCACAAAAATATGGACATTAAACAAGCAATTGCCGATCATCTGGAGGAAATCATGGCAACCTTGACAAAAACAGCCAATGAGTTGGCCGACAACAGTCAAAAGTCATCTAGAGTAGCAGATGAAATAGCGATTACCATCGGAGAAATAGCCATCGGTGCCGGCGAGCAAGCCAAGGATACCATAGAAGGCGCTAATAATATTGAAGCTCTAGGACGTAATATTGAGAAAGAACAAACGAATACAATAGACCTAAAAAAAGCAACAGATCAAATCAACAGTCTGAAAGATGACGGAATAATTATATTAAAGGATTTAACTGAAAAAACAAGAATAAGTGCTGAAGCCACCAAACATATAAGTGATACAATCATACAAACCAATGAAAGTGCCCAAGAAATTGCAAATGCCAGTGATATGATAAAAAATATTGCCAATCAAACGAATCTGTTGGCATTAAATGCAGCCATAGAAGCGGCAAGAGCTGGAGAATCCGGTAAAGGGTTTGCTGTTGTAGCTGATGAAATCCGAAAACTTGCAGAACAATCAGACGGTTTTACAGAAGAGATTGCTAGAATTATCAACCATTTAATAGAGAAGACATCAGGAGCAGTGAAGACGGTTGAAGCCTTAACAGAAGCAGTGACATTGCAAAACACCTCTGTTGATCGGACCAATCAAGTATACCAAGGCATCTCTTTAGCTATAGACAATATGAAGGGGGATATATCGGAAATGATCTTATCCTGTCAAGCCATGGTGGATCGTAAGAACGAAATCATAGGTACAATAGATAGTTTGTCCGCTATATCTGAAGAAAATGCAGCCGGTACAGAAGAAGTATCAGCCTCTATTCAAGAGCAAACAGCATCCATGGAGATTATTGCCAATATCAGTCAAGAATTGGTGAAGGTAACAGAAGAAATGGCATCTACAATCATAGGTTTTAAATCGCCTATTAACAAATAGATAAGCGTTACTAAGTTACAGGTACAATTGAATATTGAGAATATATATATTAAGCTTTTCTATATTAAATAGTATTTAGTACTATTTTTTGTGTGAAAGCTTATTTTTTGTATTAAAAAGACATTACATTGTCCTATTGGTAAAAAAGAGTACCAAAAAAGCAGGAATTATTCGAATCCTATATGAATAGCTGTTTTATAACATCTCATAAACGTTTTTTGCAAGCCTATTTTATGGTATAATTTATCCTATAGAAATAGGATAGCTTATAAGCTGAAAGCGGTGGAGAGATGGTCTACGACGACAGGGATAAGTTCATAAAGGACAATATACCTTTTATTGTAAAGACAATCGTTGGGGTTACCAAACGTTATGTTGAGGTTGAAAACAGTGAGGAATTAGGCATCGCCCTAGAAGCCTTCAATGACCTGTTAGATACTTACGATGAAGAAAAAGGTAATTTTTATAGCTATGCAAAAGTGGTCATCAAAAACAAACTGATTGATCATATTAGAAAACAAGCCAGAGTAACAGTTGTAAGTATAGAGGAATATCACGCCATTAAGGATGATTTGGATAATGAAGCAATAGTACGACAAGAACTTATATGCTACGGAGAAATATTAAAGGGACATGGAATCAGTTATGAATTATTGGCATCCCATAAACCAGTCCATAGGCAAACAAAGGATATGATTCTAGAACTGGCGCTTATGGTTGTGAAAAATAAGCAGATGGTACAGCATCTAAAAGATAAGAAAAGACTACCTATAACACAGATTAACAAGGATTATGGTGCATCCGTTCGCTTTATTAAAAGTCACAAACATACAATTACCGCCATTATCTTAGCATATGATTATAAAATCCAATGCGTTATTGATTATTTGGGCTATGAAAGGTGATTCCATGAAAATAGAAGCTATAGAACCAGATACCATAAAAATGGGAACCATATTAGAACTAAAGAAGGATTATGCCATACTTCTATCTAATGGTATGGAATTTAATTATGTAAAGCAAAAAGAAGACATGGCGGTTGGGCAGACCATCTATTTTCTTGAAGAAGATATTTACAGATTCAATAGAATAAATTATAAGAAACTATGGGTGTATGCCGCATCTCTATGTTTTATGTTTGTATTAATGTATAGTGCTACCCAAGTACTTCGTCATGGACAGCAGACACCTATAAGTTATGGGATAGTAACCATGGATATTAATCCCAGTATTGAGATTCATATTAATGAGGCTAGTAAAGTCCTTAAACTGATGCCTTTAAATGAAGATGCAAAATCTATTATACTTGGAAAATACAGTGGTATGATACTAGAAGATGTTCTAGATATCCTAACGAATAATGCGGTGGATGCCGGTTTCCTTGAAAAAGATGGTACGGTTATGCTTACCTATACTATGATTAACCAAGAGAAAAAGGGCTTATCAGATGATAATTCATATGAGAACGAAAATTATAAACGTATAGAAGCCTATATGGAGAAGAAAAGAGAGCATTACAAGTTTCTCTTTGCAAAAGGTACTGAAGAAAGTGTGAAAGCGGCCAATTCTCAAGGATTATCGATTGGAAAATATTTGTTACATACTTATATAAGTGAAGAGATTAGCTTAGAAGATATTAAAGAGATGTCTATAGAAGAAATTTTTGACATCATTGAGGATACAGATTTTGGGTATAATTTTAAGAGTGACCATGGAATCAAGGAAAGTAAAGGCTTACCTGAAGGTCCACCTGAACACAGCAATGCCGGTGGTCAAGGTAGGTTAAGTACACAGGCGCCTCAATCACCTCAAGAGGAGCAGTCTCAGAGTCAACCGGTAAAAGCCAACATTAACAATAAAGAAAAAGATAATCCTGCTGCCAACAGCAACAGTAATCTAAATAACAGTAAGGACAAGGCAACACCAAGTAACAACAATGTTGATGAAGAAAAAACCAACTCTAGTGATAAAGATAAAGAAATCGATAAAGAAAAAGAAAATGTAATAGAAAATGAAAACCCAAGTAACAGCAATGTTGATGAAGAAAAAAAGAACTCTAGTGATCAAGAAAAGGAAAAAGATAAAGAAACTGAAATAGACAAAGAAACTGAAATAGAAAAAGAAGTGCCAAGCAACAGCAATGCAGATAAAGAAAAAACCAATAATGGTATCAACAATCAAGACAGTACGAAGTTAGAGGAAGTCAAAGATACGGAATCGGAAAAGGAAAAGGACACAATAAAGGTTAATTCAGGTAAGTCTGAAACCAAAACCAATACAGGGAATAATAAGAAAAAGTAGTAAGAATGTTAAAAATACCAATTAAATGTTACCAAGAAGGCTAACCCCTTCTCCCATCCAAAAGAGGCTCTCACATAACCCCCTCTTTTGGATTTTTTTTGTCCTTTTCCAAAAATGGGAAAAAATAAAAATGAGTCTCAAAATAGTACCAAAAACCCATAAAAAATACGTATTTAATAATGAAGTCCCAGTTTCACATTTAGTATCTAGACAAAGACTAGGAACATATAAAGAATCTTTGCGGTAAATGTGTGAGCGAACACTTAGGGTTAAAACTAAAGTTGATTGAGATTATGATAAAGGTGAGATGGTCGTGAGGCCATGGATCAAAGCGAGAATCTTATACTGAAATATGAGGAAAAGCCTCATTTCTAGAGAAATTCAGCTGCCATAACTCTGTTTATGGTGGCTTTTTATATGGATTTTGTGACGGAGGTGAGACCGTCGGTTTTGGATACAGGGAGATAGGGTGATCGATGTGGCAGGGGAAATGAGAAGACTTGGTGAGATTCTAATAGACGAAGGCATCATTACAGAACGACATAAGGTCGAGGTGCTGGAGTTTCAATATGGTATCCCAAGGTACAACTCAATACATATGAAATTGACGAAGATGTTACCCATTTTAATCAGTACTAAAATGGCGAGACGTTATATTTTAATACCCATAATATAGCATAATAATAATGAAAATTGGTGAGTATATGAAAAAAACAGGTAAAAGAATTGGAGAAATACTACTCAATCTGGGGATAATATCTGAAGATCAATTGGTGCGTTCTCTAAAGCTACAAAAAGAACGTAACACAGTACTGGGGCAGATCCTTATAGAAGAAGGGTTTGTTAGAGAAGAGCAGATTATTGAGGTTTTAGAGCTTCAATTTGGAATAGAGAGCATTCAATTAGACAAGTATAATATTGACCCAACGGTACCTGGTCTTATCTCAGAGAAGATGGCTAGAAGACATGAGATGATTCCTGTCCAGATCAAAGACAACCATCTGGTTGTTGCAATGACAGACCCACTTAATATCTTTGCCATCGATGATCTAAAACTGGCCACAGGCTATGACATAACACCATTAATTGCGTCACAGAAGGATATGCTTCTGGCTATAGAACAGTATTACAAAAAATCTTCAGCAGACAATACCGTTCAGGAGTTTAGTCATAGTATAGGTGATTATGAAATCGAGAACAACAACCTAGATGATGTGGTAAAACTCAGCAACGCACCCGTTGTTAAGCTCATTGACGCCATCATAACCCAAGGGGCGGATAATAAAGTCAGTGATATTCATATTGAGCCGGACGAATCCTCAGTAAGGATACGGTTTAGGATTGACGGTGATTTATTTGAGCATATGACACTAGACAAACGCTCCTTATCCGCCATCATTACACGTATTAAGATTATGGGGCATCTCAATATTGCTGAAAACCGATTGCCACAAGATGGTCGTGTAGAGATGGAAATCGGCAACCATAGAATAGACCTTCGTATTTCTATTATGCCAACGGTATATGGGGAAAAGGTGGTTCTTAGACTCTTGGATCAGTCTAATAAACTGATGTCCTTAACCGAGATGGGCATGAGTCCCGATGATTATAACAAGTTCCATCATATTATAGATGCTCCAAATGGTATCATATTGGTAACAGGGCCGACAGGTAGTGGTAAGACCACAACACTCTATGCGACTTTAATGGAACTAAACGATGTTAAGAAAAACGTCATAACCGTTGAGGACCCTGTTGAATATAAGCTAAAAAGCATCAATCAAACACAGGTCAACGATAAAGCGGGCCTTACATTTGCCAAATGCTTAAGATCCATGTTACGCCAAGATCCGGACATTATTATGATTGGTGAGGTGCGGGATGTTGAGACCGCTCAGATAGCCGTTAGAAGTGCCATAACCGGCCATCTGGTATTAAGCACACTCCATACAAACGACACAGTATCGACGATTGCAAGGTTAGCTGATATGGAGATTGAGCCTTATCTTATATCCAGTTCCATACGAGGTATCGTGGCACAGCGATTGGTAAAGAAGATATGCACCAACTGTAAAGTTAGTTATGAAGCAACAGCTGAAGACTGTATCATACTTGGAAAAGAGAACGTCACACTACATAAAGGTACGGGTTGTAACTTATGCAACCATTCTGGATATAGGGAACGAACAGCCATATATGAGATCCTACTGATGACACGTACGATAAAAGACATCATTACCAATGGTGGCAATACAGAACAGATACGTGATGCGGCAATAGCGTCAGGCTTAAAGACGCTAAAGGATAGTTGTGAAGCATTAGTCTTACAAGGTGTAACAACAATTGACGAAATGCTGAGATTAACCAGTTCAATTGATTAGGGGGACAAGATGGATATTCATGAATTAATGCGCTACGCCAGAAGTATCAACGCATCCGATCTTCATATTAAAGTGGGTTCACCACCAATTATTCGTGTCCACGGTGAACTGCGTACAGTGAACGACATGGTACTCACTTCGGCAGATACGGAAGCATTAACTAAGCAGATCTTAGGTGAAGAACGGTTTGGATTATTTGACAATGAAGGCGAGATTGACTTTGCTTATTCAGAGAAAAACGTTGGTAGATTCAGAGTGAATGCCTATAAGCAAAGAAACTCCTATTGTATTGCCTTAAGGGTTGTGAATTCTGAGATTCCAACATTAAGACAGCTGAACATACCAGAAGCCGTAGACGCCTTAACGGACTTGACCCATGGTCTTGTCTTGGTCACCGGACCCACAGGCAGTGGTAAATCAACAACACTGGCCTCTATGATTCAGATGATTAATGAAAAAAGAAGATGCCATATCATCACCCTAGAAGACCCTATTGAATATTTGTACAAAAACAAGCTGGCGGTCATAGGACAAAGAGAAGTGGGCATCGACACAAGCAGCTTCAGTAGAGGCTTACGTGCATCCTTACGTCAAGATCCGGATATTATATTGGTGGGTGAGATGCGGGATATTGAAACCATTGAGATAGCTTTGCTGGCAGCTGAAACCGGCCACTTGGTTTTTTCGACCTTACACACACTGGGTTCAGCTAAGACGATAGACCGTATAATAGATTCCTTTCCAAGTCATGCCAGAGAACAGGTCAAGATGCAACTCTCATCTGTTCTACACGCTGTTATTTCCCAACAGCTGTTGATGAAAAAAGAAGGCTTTGGAAGGATATTGGCCAGTGAGGTCATGATCGCAAACACCGGCATCAGAAACCTGATCCGAGAAGGAAAAACACACCAGATTCAGAACGCAATCGTAACAGGCTTGTCCCAAGGCATGACAACCATGGATAATGCTCTAAAAACTTTATATCATAAAGGATTGATAACGCGACAAGATGCTATTGGGCACGCATTGGATCGAGATGAATTGATAAAAAACATTGATTATTGATAGAGGGCGTGAATAGATGGAATACAAATATAAAGCGATGAAAACCAGTGGCGAAGTCATTGAAGGTATGATTATGGGCAACAGCATCGAAGAAGTTGCTCAGATGATTAGAAGCAACCAAAGCTATCCCATTAGCATTGACCCCTATAAAAAAGCGGGATCAAAAGAAATAACCTTCGATAGAAAAGTGAACTCAAAAGACCTATCTTTTTTCTGTAGGCAAATGAACGCCATGTTAAATGCCGGTAGTACCATTTTACGATGTTTGGACATTATGCGGCGACAACTGGAGAACAAAAAGTTAAGAGAAGCCGTTACCGATATGCATGGCGAAGTCCAAAAAGGAAAGCTCTTATCCCAAGGCATGCTAGACCACCCTAAGATCTTCCCGGAGCTTATGATCTACATGGTCGAGTCAGGAGAACTAAGTGGGACTTTAGATACAATCTTACTCCGTTTGGCCAACCATTATGAAAAAGAGGCCAAACTTATGAACAAAGTTAAGAGCGCCATGGTATACCCGATTATACTCATTATACTTTGTATCGTGGTTGTCATTTTCCTTGTGACCTTCATCTTACCGACGTTTGTAGGGATGTTCGAAAATAGTGGTGTGGCCTTACCCTTACCAACAAGAATGCTGATGGCCTTTAGTCAATTCTTAAGCGGTAACGCCATGATGATCGCTTTAGCTTTGGTGGCTTTATTCTTACTTTTTGCACAATATTTTAGTACGGAATTAGGACGTAAATCCTACCATAGGTCACTGCTAAGACTACCTGTCTTAAAAGGCCTTAATATCAAAATACTCACAGCAAGATTTGCACGTAATTTATCAACTTTGCTCTCAAGCGGTGTGCCACTGCTCACTGCTTTAGATAATGTATCCAATGTCATAGGTAACATGGTGGTGGCAGAAGAAATCATGCGGTATCGAGAAGAGATTCAAAAAGGCAGCGAATTGCATCAGGTTGTTCGAGATGGGAATCTATTCCCCCCCATGTTGGACAATATGATGGAAATCGGAAAAGAATCAGGTGCCTTAGATACCATCCTTGAAAAAACAGCAGATTATTATGATGATGAGGCAGAACAAGCCCTACAAAGACTGGTGACGATGTTCGAGCCGGCCATGATTATATTTCTAGCTGTAATTGTAGGGTTCATCGTGATTTCAATGGCCATGCCAATGTTTGACATGGTACAAACAATTCAATAGTAGTAAAATTCATGTAACAGTTTTACAAAAACCAAAAATAAGAGGAGGACATGTAGAATGAAAATGTTAAAAAAATTAGGAAAGAATCAAAAAGGTTTCACGTTAATTGAGTTGATTGTTGTTATTGCTATTTTGGGAATTTTGGCGGCGATTTTGATACCAAGGTTTGGAGGGTTCCAGGATAAAGCGAGAGGTGCTCAGGCAACAGTTGATGGTAAACAAATCGCTACTGCTATTGACTCATTATTGGCAGAAGATGATACTATAACATATACTGCAACGCAAGTTATGGCTATTGCAGACAAATCGGGTGATATTGCAGCACGTCAAGGATATTCATTAACTGTAGGATGTGCGACCACGGCTGGCGATAGAGGGTTTACTTTAATTCAAACTCATGGCGCTGGTGCATCATTGGTAACATTCACTGTCACACGAACTGCTGCAGGTGTAATAACTATGGTAATATCATAATAACTATTTTTATTTATCACTTCTAACAGGAGCCATGGGGACAGTTCCTGTGGTTTGAAATGGATGGTCTTTGGACTTGCTACATTTAGTGTGTAGGTAGTGAGTTTAATCAGGTAATTAGATGGTGACCTCAGAGAAACATATAAATGCAGATCATATAATGTGACATAGATGGATGATGTCCGATACACCGAGATTAGGCTTGAAAGATGTATACTCGAAGGGTGTGTAAGCTCTTCGAGTATTTTCTTATAAGGTAAATAACTATTTAAGAAAAGAAAATAATGGTATAAGATAACATATATAGTTGAATGCATGAGCAGTGTAATAAATAGTCTGAAAAATCATTTCCAGGAGGGATTATGATGTATAAATACTTCAAAGATGAAAAAGGGTCTACATTGGTTTTGATAATGATGGTAATGGTAGTTCTCTCAATCTTGGGAGCTGCCCTTCTTCAAACAAGTCTTGCTGAGAACAGATTTGCTATACGTGAGGAGAATCGTTTAAAAGCTTATTATATTGCTAGAGCGGGCGCAGAAGCTGCATCAAGCTGGATAGAAGACCCGGCTTATAATCTAGGTACAATTACCACTTTGATTACCAATAACGCTTCCAATACGACGGCACCAACAGATTTTGCGGATGGACAATTTTGGGTTAGTTTTTCAGGGAATCGATACCAACCTACAGTTCATAGTCTAGGTGAATACAATGGCGTAGAACAAAAAGTTAACCTTTCATTGGATAAGAATTATTTTTTCGATGCTTCAGTTACGGTAACAGATAATCTACATATGCATAATTTAAATAATACTAATGTATATGGTAGTGTAGCTTTAACCCCTTCAGCAACCATAACTGGTAATGGGCAAAATAACATCGGTGATTTGTATCAAACAACTAGAAACTTCCCGAGTCCAACCAATCCGGGACTTCTAGCAGCATCTGTCAGTTGGCCTCCTCCACTTAATGAAATATCTCCTAGTGATGGGTATGCAGATCATAGTTTTGGTACGATCAACTTTGGAAATGATACCTATTACATTAATTTAAATGGAAATATGGAGCTTCAGTTTGACGAAATGATTATAGGTAGTACTGCGGAAATATATGTTACTGGGACAGGTATCTTAAATATATACACAGATGATATTGACTTTAAGGGGAAGCTTTTTACAGATCCTCCAGCTAAAACAGTTCTGAATGTTTTTGATAATGGTAGTTTTGATATGCAAACTGGAAATGGTAGTTTTGAAGGATTCATTTATGGACCCAATGCAGATATGACAATTTCGGCGAATTTTGATAGTATTGGTGCAATTATTGCAAGGTCTTTAACCCTTCAAGCAGGAGGTAATGTATCTTTTTCTTCAACGGCGGGCAATCTTTACCCTGAAGAGTTGGGGTTTCCATCCTTAGGTTATAGCCGTACGATTTGGTTGGATTAGAGATATAAGGAAGGTAGATGACTATGTATAATTGGAAAGACAATAAAGGATTAACACTTATTGAAGTCGTAATATCCATAGCAATTCTAGGGATAGTAGCAATTGCTTTTCTAAGTATGTTTTCATTTGGCTATACCCATGTGACAAATGCAGGTCATAAAAGTGATGCTGGTTTCTTAGCTCATCAAGCGGCTGAACAAGAAATTGCAGGAGGAACAATAGATCCTAGTGTTGTGGTGACATCAATTCCTAGCACAACAATTACAATTAACCTAGATACGCCATTAGCCTCACCTATGGAGCGGTCAGGAACTGAGATTTCTTTTGAGGTGGATAAGAATGGAAAAATATCTAAAGTAACGACATTTATCCCGGATTAATAGGAAAATTTAAGCTGGAATTAGAAGGGACTGAGAGATTATGATGATCATTAATAACGTTAAAGTAAAAAAGAAAATAGGTGATCAAAAAGGCTTAACACTATTAGAATTAATAGTCGTTATAGCGTTACTCGGTATTGTTATAAGCACGATATTTTCTTTTCAGTCCTTTGGAACGAAAATTTTTCATAGGGGTGTTACTCAGGCAGATATACAATCAAGTCTTAGAATGACATCTGACTTTATTATACATGAAGTTAGAAATGCTACTGAAATCACACTTTCGACACCAGCAAATCCGGATGATTATAATCAGATCTATATCAGTGGCAATAAAGTAAAATACAAACCAGCTGGTGGTACTGAAATTAATAAAACAGATGTAATCATCGAGAATCCTACTGACGTTCAGTTTACGCTTGCAACAACAGGCTCAAATTATACTCTTAATTTTTCAATGATAGGAACGAGCAAAACAAATACCTATGACTTATCGTCTGACGTTATGTTGAACAATATTAGAACAGCAACTATATTGGCGAATAGCCAAAGCATATACTACAAAAAAGATACAACCTTAGCAGTAGGAGGCCCACCACCACCACCACCACCGCCACCACCACCGACAACACCACTTACTGCAAATCTAAGTACACCAAACAATAATACAACAGTTACTATAGTTTTTAATAAGGAAATAACAAGTGTATCACAAATGGCTAATAATTTGGGAGTAGCCGTAACAACAGTTATCTCTGATCTAAATAAATTGGTTTTAACATCAACAAGTCAACCTGGCAATAATAAATCATACAAATTTTCTGTAACGGACGTCGATGGTGTGATTACTCAATATGAAGTGATTTACAAAAACAGTGGTAATTGGCAAGGGTTAACAAATTAGAACAACCAAGAGGATAGTGTTTATGGTTATAAAGCAAGGCGAAGCGTGGTATCACGTGTTCAATATAAAAAACCTTAGTATACTTTGGTTAAATACACCTTACTTTTTATGAGGGGAGTTTATGATGAAGAACAAAAAGATGAAGAACATTATGGTCTTAGATATGGATGCTCAGGCTGTGAGAATACTCGTGGGTAATGTGAGTAAAAATGAAATCAGTGTAAAAAAAGTATGCAGTCGATTGTTACCGGAAGATACCTATCAAGACGGAAGAATTATGAACCATAGCGCTATGGAGGCTACTATTAAGGAACTGATTAAGAGCAATAAGATCAAAGTGAATCAGTGCATCTGTTGCTTTGACAGCAGCCTAATTATTGCCCGTGATGTATTAGTACCCAATAATGCGGGTGCTAATTTCCAAGATATGGCCAAATACGAAGTGGCCCAATTCTTACCCGTTGAGATTAACCGTTACGTTGTTCAATCAAAACGGGTTCATGAAGTTGAAATAGATGGGAAACCTTATATTGAAGCCTTATCCACTGCAATACCCAATGAAATGGTTGAACAGTTTTATAAAATGCTACAGGATATAGGCCTAAAACCCGTGGCTCTAGATATCCATAGCAATGCACTTGGTAAGTTCATTGAAGCCCAAGGCAGAATCAATGGCGATACGATTGGTAGTAAGACTGTTGCCGTTATTGATTTTGGTTATGAGAGTATTTTTGTATCTATCTTCGATCAAGGCCAGTTCAAGTTAAGCCGTACCATACAAAAAGGCATAAAGGAACTGGATGGTAGTATCTCCCGTAGCATCAACATTAACAAAGAGGATGCGACATCTAGAAGAACGAACGTTCAGAGTATGAAGATGAATACCGAAAATGAAGTGGTGGATGACGAAATGAGAATCGTCAACGTCATGCGGTCTACCCTTGAGAATTGGTTTGAAGAGATCGAAAAAGTTTTTCGTTACCATACCTCCAGGAACAAAATGTCGACCCAGATTGAAAAGATATATATCTACGGTGAAATCACGAAGATTAAGGATATGCCGGAGTATTTGAAGGGTTTCTTTAACATCGATACAGAAAGAATAGACAAAATCAAAAATATAGATTGGTCAGCTACAGGCGAACCTAAAGAGGTCACAGAGTATCTTTATGCCTTAGGCGCTACATATAGAAGATAGGGGGGGCCTATGAACGATTATAATTTTTTTGAAAGCTATCAAGTTAAAAAAAATAAAGGTAATAAACCGGTTATTATCATTCTAACCATTTTCTTCTTACTGTTATTAATGACCATAGGCGGTATCATCGGTACAAAAATGGTATTAAATGAAGAAATTGATGAAATGTCCGCCATCCTGAATCAAGAAGAAAATCAAGCCACATTAAACCGAATTGAAGAGAAGGAACGACTTAAAGAACAATTAAACGCCATAAAACAAGATTTAACAATGGCGCCAACCCTCTTAGAAGTCGAGAATCCAATAGTAGGTGCTTTGCTTGATAACATCGCTAATGCCTTGCCGGCAGACGCAGAAATAACAGATATGGCCATAACACAAGAGATGATTACTATATCGGGTAAAGCCGCCATTCCTTCAGCCGTTGCTGAATTCCAGCATAATTTGAGAGCGGTACTGGAGGTAGAGGATATTGCAGTATCCAATATTCAATTGGTAGAGGAGAACATAACCGAAACCGAACTTGAAGGTGATGCTGTGGGAGAAAGCTTCTATGCTTTTAGTATGACCATAACAATGAGGGGGCTTGTTGAATGAAACTATCCAGTAGAGAGAAAATATACGTAACATTATTGTTGGTCGCATCACTCAGCTTCTTAGCCTATGTATATGTCATTGAACCCCAAGCTATAGAGATTCTTGGTCTCTATGAAACAAAAAACGAAGTAGTAGCAACACTTGCATTATTAGAGGATGCAGAGGCTCATGATGCTGCCCTAGATGCAGCTATAACCAAAGAATATGAAGCGATTACAGAGCTTGCAAAAGCTAATTACAGTACGACCCCTCAAGAGGCCTTTATCTTACTATTAACTGATATTTTTACGGCTCCTGAGTTAAAGGTGTACGGAATGGATTTCCCAACCCCTGAAGTTGTAGAACTTGGTGGCTTAACCGCTCTGAACACGGATATTATGATTTCTTTTAACAGTGATTATACGGTTCTGCGAAATATTCTAGAAACCGTTTGGCAATTCCCTAGAAAGTTGCGGGTCAACAGCTTGAGCCTGTTTGCCAATGAGGAAGAAGAGACAATAGAAGGTACCGTAACCATAGGTCTAAGTAACATACTTCTGGATCCTTCGATGGTGGATTCCTTATATGCTTGGTATGTAGATGAACTGTTCAATAAAGACAATCCTTTTGTCCCTTATTCAAATACCAATGCCACGATGCGGTACATATATGTTGGTGAGGGTTCTAATCTGTTTAATCTAGGTCGATTTGACGCTTTCACAGATATTTTAGGACATTGGCTTGAAAAAGAAATTAACGCATTTTTGAAAAACGGTTATGTGTACATGAACCCTTATAAAACCTTTACCCCAGAACAACCCATAAAAAGAGGTGACTTTGTTGTCCTTCTTGACAATGTTTATAAATGGGTGAGTACGGGGGAAACAGTGGATGTCACAGCGTTTACAGATTATGAGAATTTGGGTAATCTAGAAAGTTCTTACGCTAAAGCCATTCAAAAAGGTTTCTTAAGTGGTTTCGTTGAAGGCTATGATGATAATACATTACGTCCTTCAGATCCGATAACCTATGAAGAGGTGGAACTGATCATGCAACGTATTAAAGGCGATAATGCTTTTAGTTGGTCCACTGTATCATCCGACATAACTGAAAAAATGGGTGTGACTTCTCCAACATGGACAGACCCAAAAGCGACCATGACAAAAGCAGAAGCAGTTTACTTACTCTATTATTTTAAATAAAGATAGTAAGCTTTTCTGGGTGTTATTCTCCTTCACTCATATTTATTATGAATACAAGATAAAGGGGCTTCAAGTAAAATTGAGGCCCTTTTGTCTTGTAAGCTATAAATAGAAGTGAAAAAAATATATAGGTAGTGTTTAATATAAAGAAATGTGGTAAGATAATAGGAAATAAGACCTATATAATAAATGCCTATAGGCAAAAAAGTGAAAAATGGTTATGATAAAATAATAATAGAAATAAAGTAGAAAAGAGAAAAACGAGAGAAAACTTTTCTAAAGTATGAGGTTATGACCATGGGTAATATTTTGATATTAGAGGATGAAGCCATCCTTAGAAAAAATCTGAAAGCAATTATTATGGAGTTGGATTCAGAAGCAAAAGTATATGAGTCGGGGTCTGTGGTTAAAGGCCTTGAGCTCTTATATGAGGTGGATATGGACATCTTACTTTTGGATATTCAGCTGGAAGATGGAAACGGTCTGGATTTTGCTAAAGAGGTACGTAAAATAGACCGGTACAAATTAACCCATATTGTGTTTATTACAGCAGTACCCACCCATGCCATTATGGCATTTAGTGAGACCCATTGCTATTCTTATATTGTTAAGCCCTTTGACAAAGAACAACTGAAAGAAGCCCTATACACACTCATATATTATGGGTATAAGGCGGGTGTTAATAAAGAGGATAAATTGGAGCTACATCTTAAGAATTGTATCTTCAAAATTGATATGGCAGAGATTTTATATATTGAGGCCAGCAACCAAAAGCTCTATGTCCATACCCTGCTCGACATTATTACAGTCCCCAATGTATCCCTAAAAAAAATGAAAGAATCTTTAAATGAAACCTTCATTCAGGTTCATAAGGCTTTTATTGTGAATAGAGAGGTAATTAAAGCCATTCATAAAGCCGAAAAATACATTGAGTTACATCAAACAAGTACAGTGATTCCCATTGGAAGGGTCTACTATAAAGAACTCATAGGAGAATCAATATGACATTTGCACAAAGCATTTTATTCTCAGTACTAGACTTGATTGAATACTTTATTGTGGTGTTGGCACTGCTTAAGACCGGCAAAACTAAACCGATTTATTTTAAGATTGGTTTGATTTTGCTGGCAGGTATAGCATCTGGGTTGCTATCTAATTATATTGGTAACGAACGGGCTTTTCTCATTAATGTGGTTGTAGTGATCTTATTTATTAATATTCTTTTTGAAGTCAAACCCCTATTAAGCATTTATGTTTATGTTATGGCGACCATCCTATTGTTACTGATTCAGTTAACATCACTGGTTGTCGGACAACTACTTATTATGGACATGGCCTATTCTTTTAAATCTGGTTTAGTGGGGCATAGCTTGACCATTCTATTGCTGATTCCGGTGTACAAATTCCTGCCGATTCATGTTTTGATGAATGAACGGCTGATTAAGAATAGAACCTTTAGTATGATAGCCATTAATATTTTTATGCTCAGTGTTGGATCGCTCATTTTTTGGTATACCAACAGCGATGTTTTTTTAATTAATGCCATTAGCTTTGCAGCCATATTCCTTCTGATTATGGTGGTCAATCTATTATTATTTACCCGAAGTATGAAAAGCTATAATGAGCAAAAAGAACTGGAAACATATGAGAAGTACATGTTGGTCATAGAAGAGCTGATGGGTGAGATTAGAGCCAGACAACATGAATATGACAACCATATTCAGTGTATACAGATGCTGTTGAACTCAGAAGAGAATACCCAAAAGAAAATCGAAGAGATGTCTGCCTATGTTGAGGATGTGGATATGGGAAAAGACTTAGGTAACCTGGCGAAGCTTGATAATAAGTTATTAGCCGGCTTTATCTATAGTAAGAAAAAAGTCATAGAGAGCCATGACCTTCAAATGGATATTGATATTAATAATTATCTGATGAAAACCAAGCTAAAACCCTATATGGTTATTGAGATTATTGGAACATTGCTAGACAACGCCATGGAGGCCACGACATCAGGTTGTAGAATTAAACTGGGCTTATATAAAGAAGAGGGCATGAATGTCATTGAGGTCATCAATGAGCATTCATACCTAAAGAGTGATTGGATTAATAAAATGTTTGACAAAGGATTTTCCACAAAATCTGGTGACCATTTACACAGAGGCTATGGACTCTATAACCTGGCAAGAATCGTCAAAAAAAATGGTGGCCATTATTCCGCTGAGAACATTAACATCAATCAAATCAACCATGTGTGTATACGTGTTCATGTTTTATAATGCTTTAAGTACATCAGGACATTCAGGCTCTCCCCATACCAAGATGCATGCTGTCGTAGTAACGATAAGCGGTGCAATGGCAATCAGAAGTGAACATAAAAGACTACTGAAGGTT
>PGZS01000231.1 GCA_002841435.1 Firmicutes bacterium HGW-Firmicutes-3
TGAACGCATCATAATGTACAACCTCCTTATGTCTATACTGTATCGAAACTTCTCAGTCATTTAAAGTTTCATAGCTTCCTTCATGAGGTCCGGCTATAGTAATACAGCACCATCTATGTTTGTAAATACATGTTCTCTAGCTTCTGATTGATCTAGAGCGGTTACAACTGTTTTATTCTCAATATTGACCACTAATGCCACGTTATCCATTAAGACGAGAGATTCTTTGATTCCTTTTGCTTCTGCTTTGTTTACGCCTGCTTCTAATCTGTTCATTTGGTCCTCTGACAATGATATCTGTCTTACATCCAAACGCATACTGGCATGTTTTGAGAATTTCAGCTTATCTTGACTTTGAATCTGCTGCTGTAAAATCCCAGCAAATTTATTGTTGTCTTGACTCTTGTTCTCTACAGGCCTGGTTCTTTGTTGTTCTCCTTGAATCTGTCTTATCGGCGGTATGGGTCTATTTTGAATGATCATTTTCAGTCCGCCTCCTTACTGTTCTTCTTCTACATTTTCAGCCGTTTCTACTGTAGTAGCTTCTGCTGTTAAACGGTCTATCTTTTCATTGATGGATACCAAAGCTTCGTTAATCTTGTTAATTGCACCAATCATAGCTTCATTACTTGTAGTCGTATCATTAAGCACGGCTTCGATCTTTGCTAGAGCTACATCCACGCCGTCCACGTTTAAAAATGCTTCTCCGCCTTTTAAAGTAACACTTTGTACAACGCCTTCTACATATTTACTTTCACCTGAAACATTGTTATATGATAAACCTAATACTGTTTTTCCGATAAGGCTATACGCCTGTTGCATGGTCGAACTCGTGCTTAAGTTTTGCATCTGTTCCAAGGATGAAAATTGTGCCATCTGTGCTAAAAAAGCTTCATTTTTTGCAGGCTCTAAAGGGTCTTGATAACGCATTTGAGTCACAAGCAGTTGAAGAAAAGCATCTTTGTTTAGATTATCTGACTTAGCTTTATCTTTTGTTGCATCCATACCATATTTGGCCATGATGTCTTGTATAGAATCTACTGTTGCCATTTTGTCACCACCTTACGCTGAGTACTCCACGGTATGTTCCATATTGCCATCCATATCTTTTGGAGTCTCTGTTGACTTTATTTCCGGTTGGGCCACTTCAATATTGTGAAGTCTGTTCAAACGGTTGATTCTGTCTTGTCTGGTCTTATTAAAAGATTGACGTTGATCGCTTTGTTCTTTTTGATGATAATGTAAACTCGCATTACCTAGCGTCACTTCAATCTTGTCGACTTTAATGCCTTGTTGCTCAAGCTGACTTTTTAGCTGTCCGATGTTACTCTCAATCATTTGCTTCACCACTTCATTTTCTGCTACGAATTGCCCTTTTACCATACCTTGTTCGGCCACTACCGAAACAGCTATTTTACCTAAATTACCTGGGTTTAATTGCAGATTCATAGATGTTCTTGTATCGGATAAATTAACAATGGCTTTTGTTACAATCTGATTGATGATATCGTTTGTACTCACTTGTTGATATTTAACTTCACCAGCCTTATTCACCACAACCACTTCTTTAAGATCTGTCGTGTTCTGAGAAAACAATGTGCTAAAAGATTGATCACCTTTTTGCTTACCTGCTTCCTTTTGATCATATTCAGTTGTGACTTTTTGGCTTCTCATATCATGGACTTCCAACTTAACCTCTTGCTTGTTTCCTTGGCTATCTTCCGTTTCAGTGCTTATTGCACCTGAAGGTATTTCTCCACTCACGGCAACCTGTTGGTTTTCTACCGGGGTTGTTTTACCTTCTGTTAGATGTTGCATAGCAACCATTATATCCTCTTCACTCATATTAACGGACTCCAGTAACGCTTTTAATTCCGTCTGTATAGCTTTAAAGCTTTCAAAAGCCTCGCCATGAGTTAATAAGGTGGTCTCTTCTAACTGAAATACATTGCCAAGAAGTTCTGATAGACTGTTCATGTTTAATAGGTCAAAAACATTCATATCCATGGTTTCCAGATTCAACTGTAACGTTGCCTCCGGTATGCCTAACAATTCACTTACAATGGTTAAAGCCATCTGTTCAAGTGCACCATAGTCTACCATGATCATGTCTTCCATAACAGTCTCAAGTTCTGAGGTTTCCTCAACTGCTTTCTCTTTGGTTTTCGAATCGGATGTTCCTACAACGCTTTCATTCATTGACTTGATTTTTTCTTTTTGATCGACAGGTAGGTCACTGTTTTTGTCTACAGCGGCTTTATCGGTCTCGACATTTGAAGGCTTATTCATTTTTTCACTGCTTAACGCTTCAAATTGTTTTTTATCAAGTTGCTGAATATTTTTTTCCTGATTGTAAACCTTTGAGAATTCTTTTTTTGAGAAATGGTTTAAGTTGTTGTTGCTTTTGTGAGTTCCAAAATTCGAATTCATCAATGTTGCAACATTTTGATTTGCAACTGAATTCATAAGTGTC
>PGZS01000232.1 GCA_002841435.1 Firmicutes bacterium HGW-Firmicutes-3
CAAGCCTATTTATATGTTAGGACACAGTATGGGTGGCTTAATTGCAGCAATGTATGGTGTGACCTATCCGGATAAACTGGATGGACAAATCTTATCAGGAGCAGCAACAGGCCCTTATTACTTAAACTTTGGTGCTGAAGACGCTTTTTACAGTCAATTTGGTGGCAATGCGTTATTCATGCTACCAAACAGTTTAACAAGTACTGTATGTCGATACCCAGCAGTACAAAACTATTATTATGTAGACCCGTTAAGATTAACAGAATTTTCTGCACAACTTTACTGGCAAACCTTTGCAGGTGGATCAAAATACTTAACGGATCAAATAGAAGACGGTCAGTATACCTATCCGACATTGATTATTCATGGTGGCGATGATCGAATTGTTAACAAAGCTTTTTCGGAAAGTTTGTATAGTAATATTAGCTCCGGAGATAAAACACTGGAAATATATCAAGGACTATTCCATGAATCTCTTAATGAAAGAAATGAAAAGGCAATCGTCATGAGTGATATTATTGATTGGCTTGATGCAAGAAATCAATCTGTAACTGGAACATTAACAGTGTCAGCAGGTATGCCGGATTTGACAGAGGCCACACTTCAACTAAAAAAAGACAATGTTATCGTTCGTACACCAATTCACCCATTAGCAGATGGAACTTATAGTATTTCGGGAATTACTGTGGGAACAGGATATACAGTAACAGCTTCCTTAGAAGGCTATTATGATTTTACAACAGCCGCATTTGAGATTACGCAGGGAACCAGTGTTTCAGGAAAGGATATTCAAATAGCAAGAAAAGAACCCATTATTACAACGCAAAATTCAACAACCATAACAAAAGGTGATAGTGGAGCTAGCGTTGTCATTGATTTAACTTCAGGAGAAGATCATCCTGCACAGATAATAAACTTAGGTCATACATTTGCAGATGATGCAACAGTGACGAACCCAGCTAACTGGACGGTATCGACGGGAACAACAGGATTAACACTTGAGTCTATTATTAGAAATACAGATACCCAAGTTACACTTTCCTTCACAGG
Source organism: Firmicutes bacterium HGW-Firmicutes-3 (assembly GCA_002841435.1). GTDB lineage: Bacteria > Bacillota > Clostridia > Lachnospirales > Vallitaleaceae > Petrocella. Next base: position 1,051 of record PGZS01000232.1, read on the forward strand.
GGATGCAAACAATGCACGCTCCTTCAGTATTCAAGCAGAAGCAGGAGCAATATCAGGTGCTTACGCATTTGATAGTAATGTATTAACGTTTAGCGTAGTAGAAGACGATTTAATAATTGACGCCACTGGAGCTAAAGAAATATATTATGCAAAAAACATTGAAGTTGATGGACCTATGAAGGCGGTCGTAGTAATTGTACATGGTTTAGCAGAACATCTTGGCAGATATAATGAAACAACAGAAGCCTTAAATGCTGCAGGCTATGGCGTATATAGGCTAGATAATAAGGGCCATGGAGAAACAGGTATTGCCAATGGAGATTCAGGTAATGTTGAAGCATTTGCAGAATACTATGAAGACATTGATATAATTGTAGAAATGGCTAAGGCAGATAATCCAGGCAAGCCAGTGTACATGTTAGGGCACAGTATGGGTGGCTTGCTTACTGCAGCATACGGCGTAACATATACAGATAAGCTAGCAGGACAAATCATATCAGGCGGAGCGACTGGACCTTATTATATGGCCTTTGGTCTAGATGATGAAGCATTTTATACAGCAGTAGGAGGCGCTGGAGCCCTTGTTCAAAATAGCTTGACGAGTACTGTATGTAGATATCCTGCAATACAAGCATATTATTATGTTGATCCATTACGTCTAACATCCTACACAAGAAAACTCCAATGGGAAACCTTTGGAGCTGGATCAAAATATCTGGAAGATCAAATAACAGATGGTAATTATACTTACCCAGTATTTATATTCCATGGAGGCGATGATCGAATTGTTACCAAAGCATTTTCACAAAACTTGTATAGTAACATTAGCTCTGTAGATAAAACACTAGAAATATATCAAGGACTATATCATGAATCGCTGAATGAAAGAAATGAAAAAACGGTCGTAATAAATGATATTGTTAATTGGCTTAATGCAAGAGTTGATTAGCATGTCATAAATAAGATACTATATTTTGCCATTAAAAACCGACCCCTGTAAGTTAGATTTAGGTCTGACATACAGGGGTCGGTTTTGATTTTACTAGTGTTCTTATACTAAGTCTTACATGGATTGCTTATCCTTAGAAATTATTAATGTAGAGAAGTACTTTTTATATAAAATCCTAATAATTATTGACAGGTTACTTGTGTCATGGTATGATAACACAGATAAAAGAAGAAGAGTATCCACTCTCACCTTAGAACTTCGTGTTACTTTGGTTCATATGAGTTATTTACTTGGCATGCCAAGTAGCTTATATATGTGGGTAGATCTAGGTCTAGCTTTTTTTTATGCGTTGTTCAACTAAAAAGCAGACTCAAACAACAGTATACCATATGGAGGTGTCCGACTATTAGCGAACAAATGATTAATGAGCAAATCCGAGACAGAGAAGTACGTGTTATT
>PGZS01000030.1 GCA_002841435.1 Firmicutes bacterium HGW-Firmicutes-3
TATAACCATTCTAGTTATAGGTCACAACTAAGTTTCTCTAATTACAGATAATATATAGGTTACGTTGATACGCTCGCAACTATATATTATATGTAAAAGCTCAACTATAACCATTCTTCTATGTGAATAAATACCATTTTTTAACAAATTTCAATTTCATCCATTGTTTCTTTAAGAAAGGTAAAACATAATAGTCAAGGCCAAATGTACTTCCGCTGCCACCTATTAATGAAAATCCTCCGACAAGATACCATAACATTTCAACAGGCGCCATGTTGGAAGACCAAATCATAATACCCATTATAATGGAACCGATGGATGCCAATGCTGTAAATAGACCCAAAATCAAAGCACCACCGACTGCGATTTCACCAAGGATCATAGCTGTTTGGAAAATCGATGCCATTGCTGTGAAATCTCCGGTCGAAGTATAAAATATCATATCCATAGATGCTTCTACCATGTTTGTTACAAATTCCGGAACCGGAAGAGCTGCACCATGACTTAAGTTTAACATCCAGCTCACGATATCTTCAACAAACTGTGGCAAGGGTAATGAAGTAGTCCATACAATCACTTCAGTTACTTCTTCAACCCATTCTTCGGACGCCCCTGATGTTGGTAGTTTTGCCGGTATCAGGAAAATATCATTAGGGTTTTCCATAATCCTCGGTAGCTTTGCAAGACCTTCTAACAACCATTTCAAACCTACAAACAACCTAAGCGGAACCAAGAAGAAATTTGGTGATCTTTTAGAAAAATGTCCGCCCAAAAAACTACGTCGGTCTTCAACATGGAAAAATTCATGCATCATATAGGTCCACGCTTTGTTAAAACCGGATACTTGTATAAAATACACCATATTAATCATATGTTTGATCAGCATCGCAATAAATCCAGAATAGACCATTTGATTCTTAGGCGTACCTACTTGGGCCACACCGTATTTACCACCGATGCTTACCATTGCACCATGAAACTTAGGTTTATAAGGTTTAAGAGGCTCTTTTTTGATTGTGGCAATAATATTTTCTGCAACCAACGCCGATGAATGCTCTGCATTTTCTACCATCTGTGGAACTGGTTGCTCTTCACCTTCCGGAATATAGAAGATGTTATCTCCAACTACAAAAACATCATCATGGCTATCAGACCTTAGATATTGATCTGTTTGAACGCGATTTCTTGGACCTTTACTAAAGTGTTCTTTTTTCAAAGTCCCCATCAGATCACTGCCTTCAACACCTGCAGCCCAAATGGTGGTATAAGTCGGAATAGGCTCTTTGCCTTCAATGCTTATGCTGGTTTTACTCACTTCAATAATATTTGAACGGGTTAAAACCTCTACCCCGATTTTTTCCAAACGTTTCTCTGTCTTATGTATCAATTTATCTTTAAACATAGGTAATACTTTAGGCAACAAGTCGACAACCATAAGCTTGACTTCTTCTCTAGGTATACTAAAGTTAAAGCATAATTTATCCGTCCATTCAGCTAATTCACCAATCATCTCAATGCCTGTAAAACCACAACCTACGACAACAAAAGTCAGAAGATGTGCTCTTTTGTCTGGCGTCTTCTCTACACTTGCTTTACCAAAGGCTTCTAAGATATGATATTTGATTTTTAACGCATCTTCATAAGACCATAAGGTCAAAGCATTTTCCTCAGCACCTTTGCAACCGTAGAATGTTGGTTTTGAACCCGTACCCAATACTAAGTAGTCATAGGCATATGTGTTTAAATCACCGGTTAATGCTTTCTTATCAAAATCAATATTTTTAATCTCATCTAATACCACATCCACATTACGACCTTCAAAAATCTTATCAAGATTAATACGTATGGATTCTTCCGGTACCCGACCGGCAGCAACCTCATGCAACTCTGTCAACATGGTGTGATAGGTATTCTTATCAATTATAGTAATTTTAATTTCTTCTTTTTTTTTGAATTTCCTTGCAAGTTTTTTAGCAGTGAGTATACCGCCATAACCTGCACCTAAAACCACGATGTGTTTTTGATTTCCCATTTTTTTCGCTCCTATCCAATTTAGTCTCTTGGTTGGTTAAATCATTATAAATATTTTTCATACTTTGACCTTAACTAAATATACAAGTTTGATATTTATTTGTCAATATTACGGTCGGTTTAGTTCTTTTTGTTCTTTTTGTAATTCATTGCTAACGTACTATTGTCTTTACCCTACCAACAATACCATTCTCTAGCATAACTTTAATCCCATGTGGATGATTTTTAGAATTGGTTAATATTTTCTTCACTACACCTTCTGTTAACTGACCACTTCGTTGATCCTGTTTCTGTACAATCATGACTGTCATACCGATTTGGATCTCATCTCTTTTACTACCCTCCACAGGCTTACCTCCCTTTGTTGACAGCTACTTATTTATCAACATATTGATAATAGATATTACTGGACTTTAGTCGCAAGTAATGTTTGATTTTGTAATTTAACCCGTTAATATGGAAAAACCAGATGGAAAACATCTCCCACATAGCCACCCATGCGCCAATATATAGGCCTTCTGATAACAATTGTTCTAAAATCGGATTCTTAATCAAGTTGGTCGAAAAAACGGCAAATATCAACATAATCACACCTATTACAAAGAATGTAAAAGTGTTCCGCATCTGACGAAACCGTTGTGTTTTCACTTGACGAATGCGATAACCAAAATAATTGTGAATGCCCTCTATACTTCTCTTCTCACGACTGGTATCTTGTAGGGCTTTTAATAAGAAAAAATTAATGGCCAAATTCTTCTTCATGGGTATTTCAAAAGAACACGACATCAAATACTCTAATAAGTCCTCATCCATATCTCGGTTTATAAAAGGTGAATAATCCCATTCACTATATACATCCCGATAGTTGTCAAGATGCACATCTATGTGATAGGTTTTTTCTTTTTTATCATAACGGTATATTGACCTTAGCATCTTTTCATTCATAAGCTTCTCCCCAATCCGTTCTAAGAAACTATGCCATCGTGTTGAGTTATTCTTTAAATGAAGCCTCTTCTGTCTTACTGGAATGACTTATGAGTCGATTGATTTCATTAATCTCATCCTTGTTCAAATAACGCCAATGACCCGGTTCAATATCTCTAAGTTCTATTTTCATAATTCTTATACGCTTTAGCTTCACCACAGTATAGCCAAAGACCTCACACATACGCCTTATTTGCCTATTTAAACCTTGAACCAAAATAATTTTGAATCTATTTTTTCCAATACGTTCTATTTTGCATGGTTTTGTCTTGGTTTTTAGTATAGGTACACCACGTTCCATTTTACTGATAAAATCATCCGTAATGGGTTTATCCACGGTTACAACATACTCTTTTTCGTGTTGGTTACCGGACCTTAAGATTTTGTTAACAATATCACCATCGTTGGTCATAAAAATCAAGCCTTCTGACATTTTGTCCAATCTTCCGATTGGAAATATGCGTTCTTTGTAACCAATATAATCCACAATATTTGTAGGATCTTTGGGATCCGTGGTACACGTTACACCTGCCGGTTTATTAAAAGCTATATATATTCTATTTTTTTTCGGCTTAATAACATTGCCTTCAAAAATAACAATATCTCCAAAATCTACTTTTGAACCTACTAAAGCAACTTCACCATTTATCGTAACCATACCTCTTAGAATCAACTTGTCTGCTTCTCTTCTTGAGCAAGTACCGGATTCACTGATATATTTATTAAGTCGAATTGAATCACTCATATAACCACACCTTTTAATATAGATTTTAATATAGATTTCAATATATTTATTAATTTATCTCTTTATTATTATATCATGAATGAACATCAAGGAAAAGTTATGTATATTCATCATAAAAGAGTAGCAAGATTCACAACCTTGCTACTCTTTTAATATTATTACGGTATATTTTAACTTTATTGATCTATGTTTTTATAGTAGATTTGGCAACTCGTCCATCCTATTGTTAATTCTTATTACAATAACCGCTGCATTACCACCTTCATCTCTTGCATATACAGCGTAATAGCCGTTTTCTGTTACATTAAACTTCTCATGAAGGTATTCATCATCATTCTTATTTGGTGCAAACATAGCAATGGCATCGATTTCAGCCTCTGTCATGCCTGCCATTAAACCTTGACTGGTACCAATCAAATGATTGAAATCCGATACAGTGGCATCGGTTTTACCACTAGATAATTTCATATAATGGGTCTCGACGATTCTCGAACCGGTTCCATCACTTTCAATATAGACCGGCATAACAGAATTATCTAATATAAAACCTTTCATATGATTGTATTTTATAATCGGTGCTGTTTTGTCTGCTTCAATGCTCTTTTCATGATATAGATTACCTGTGTTTCCGAAGGCATTCTCTACAACAACTTCAATCAGGTTACCGCCTTCTTTCAAAGTTAAGTTGTGTTTGTATTGACCAAGAGCATCTGTAAACTTATTGGTTGTAACTGTTACCTCGTTAAGATTGATTTTAGTAACCGTACTGTTGATTTGGGTTTGCAGTACTAACTCTGAATGAACTCGACTCTCAATAGACTTAATCGTGATAATAGGAACTGTTTCATTGGTCACATTACCATAGATATCTGTCGCTCTCACCTTTAGAAAATTTCCAACGAGTTGATTTTCGGTCATATTAATTTTGTTGTCACCTTGAAGACCTGCAAGTGAGAATAAGTTAACATCATTAACATCATATACTTGAAGTCTTGCATTTTCGTTAATATTAATGGTCAAAATATAGTTGGATAAATTCGTCTTCGTATTGGACAAGTTCACATTCATTATCGGCGCTTGGGTTTCTGTTACAATCATTTCAATGTCCGCAAATCCTCTAATCTTTATTACACCATCTAAATCCCTATAGCGAATAAAGGATTGATTACCTTCACCTATAACATAGGCACCTGCCGCTTTCGCCTTAAGGGTTATGGTGAATTCCATTGGACTGGCTACGAAATGTGTCCCTGCTGCATTGATATTATAGTTGATGCTACCAAACTCGCCCTTTACTGTCTGACCTACTTTTGTCATGGATGTTGGATACGTCACAATCTCAAAGGCCTCATTAAATGTTTCTTCAAAGTAGACATTTTTAAGTGAAAAGTCGCTACTGATTTGCTCCCCAAGTTGATTGTAGATGTCTTCCAGAGCGTTACCTGTTAAGGCTTTCTTATAAGTTCCATTTGCTTCATCGGATATTACTTTTAAGGTATTACCAGCATCATTATCTGCAAAAGCTATGAAATAACTTTGAATATCTAGGTTACTACCTTTTATAAGCCTAGCAATATTTTTTCCATAATTAAGGGCTAAACTGTCATTATCACTGCTACCAGTTCCACCTCGTTTTAATCTAGAGCCACTTTCAGAATTATAGTAAGATTCACTTGCATCTTTTTTCCCATTATTATTTTGATCATAGTAGGAGTAGTAGGTTGGTGCACCATCTGTTAAAAAAATAAAATACTTTTCTGATTTCACACTAGTATTTAATGCCTTGTATCCTTCATACATACCAAGACCAATATTGGTTCCGCCACCAGCACTTAGACCGTTAATCGCTGAAACCAAGAAGCTATAATTTGCAGCACTGTCTATAGGTAGTAAAACGCTATTGTTTCTATACTTGACAGAAGTGCCTGTATTGTATTCAATTATACCTACATTGGTGTTAGGTAAGCCTTCTAGCTGTTTCAAAAAGTTCTTTGCTGAGGTTTTCGCCAAATCCATTCTGGATGTTGCCGCTGAACTAATCCATTGTCGTTGATAATATGTATACTGGTAATAGCTATAACTCCAACTGCTCCATTCCCATATACGTACATCCCAATTATCATTGCTTTCTACCTTGATATTGGCTTCTTTTTTATAAGCGCTGTCATTCTCTTTGAATTGTGATTTTGCTATTACTTCATAATCGCTCCAGTACCCGGTTTGACTGATTGTATTACCGTTGACATCCCACGCCATACTTCCAGATGTATCAATAATCAAAACGATATCCTTAGGCGTATTATAATTTTCCGGCAACAACATACCTACAGGGATATCTTGAGGTTGAAACCTATAGCTGACTTGAAAAGTATCATTGACCAATACTTGTGTCTTATTGTCTACAATCATTTTGTTCATATAAATAGGCGCTTCATAGTCAACGGTGTCCGCTTGTAACGACACACCCAGACTTCCTACCAATACCATTATCAAAAGCATACTGATCCATGATTTTACATTAATTTTTTTCATCATAACCCTCCTTCTTATCATCGCGCCACATCATGAAACTTGACAATATACAGATAGTCTACTGTATCATCTAATAACCCCATGATTTGATAGGTTTCTCCAATACGTTCTTCAAATCTTGTTCCACCGTTTCTAAGTCCAATAATACCTTCTTCAATTCTTTCTACTACAAAATCATTGCCATTAATTGCTTTTAACAATTGTTTATATAATGTCTCTAGTGAAGTGTCAATATTTGTCTGACTGTTAAGCTCCAGAATAATACCTCTAGAGTCTTTTACCAAATAAATCGTACTCTTATCCCCTACACTAAGTAATGCTGATTTATCTGACACATCCACAATTCGTACGTCTTTTGAATCATCTAATTCTAACAATATGGTTGCAGCTTCTATAGAGAAATACTTCGAAAAATAAGTAAGGTCAAAGGTCTCTCCGGCTTCCTTATTAACAGTGCTGTCAGTGTTATTTTCATCTATAGTGACTTGACCTATAGAAGGTGCGTTGATAATTTGATTTTCATTAGCCAATCGATACATAAGTAAGATGGCTTCTTCAAGTGTTGTCGTTCCTAAAGGTCTTATAATGTCCAGTCCGGTATGATCCTTGCCGACACCTTTCATAATATTGTTCTGATAACAATAATCCACTGCCTGCTTCGCCCAGCTGCTGATTTTGATTTCATCAGCGTATTGGGTGCCTGGCAAGATTACAGCGTCATCGTCAAGAGCTAATGCATTCATGAGCTTATACACAAGACTTGCCACTTCTTGACGTGTAATATTGGCATCCGGTTTAAATAGTCCGTTGCCATATCCATCAATAATCTTAAAACTATAAGCTTTTAATATTTCACGTTCATATGGATGGTCTATGATGTCTGAAAAGGCATATTCTGATTCTAATATAATATCTCTGCCTGTTTTTTCTACAATAGAAAGAGCCAGCAATACATATTCATAACGTTTGATTGGCTGTCGATAGCCTTCCATTAGACTTTCGTGTATCAGTCCATGGGTAATCGCCTCATTAACTTCGTCTTTGGCCCAATCACTTGGCATTGTTTCATTCCCAAAAGCAACTGTCGTTGTCATAACGAACAGTAACATAATTCCAATAAATGATCGTAATATTTTCTTCAACATATAACCCTCCCTCAAACTGGATGAATAATTAACTGTTATAGTTCTTAAGACTAAAAAATGCGCCTAAAGCACTATAGATTTAATTAATTATACCATAAATTTTTATAAGTTCATAGGTCCCAGATTGAAGAATTTTATATGAATTCCCCTAAGAACAACGTTACATCCTATGTCTTTACATAACAAAAAAATATCCATCGTGCTAACGCTCGGATATTTTTTTGTTTTATCTTTAATTAATCTGCACTATTTTTCTTTTCATGATCAATAAGCCATGTTTTACGCCAAATACCGGCTGCATACCCGGTCATCTTACCATCACTACCAACAACTCTGTGACAAGGCACCATAATAGCCAGTTTGTTTTTATGATTGGTTCCGCCAATGGCGCGATATGCCTTGTCATGTCCTATGTTCCTAGCAATATCTTTGTACGAAGCAACTTTTCCATACTCGATTTGTGTAAGCGCCATAAACACTTTTTTTTCAAAATCTGTTCCCTCTAAAATCATAGGCAAATCAAAATCTTTTCTATTACCCTCAAAATACTCTGCCATTTGTTTTTTCGCCTGCCGAAGTACATGGGTATCATTTTCGGGTGTTATTGTACCCTCAACAAATGACACCTCTACAATTTTTTCATCTTTTTCCTCTATCCTGATTAAACCAATAGGCGACTCATAATAAGCAACATTTACATTCATCGACAAACTCCTTTTCTTAATATGTCCATTCAAATATCAATTCAGCTTATTAACTCAACTTATCAATTGTAAGTTTTTGATTACCTCAATCAGTTTTTCTATGTCCAACGGTTTTGTTGCATAAGCATTTGCTCCCTTGATAAATGCATCATCCACCACTTCAGTTTCTCCAAGAGCTGTTGTCATAATAATTTTAACAGGGTTCTTGATTTGGTATTGTATTTCCATATCTCGAATGGTTTTAAGTACTTTTACGCCATCTACCTTTGGCATCATAATATCCAGAAAAACAATATCATAAGGTTCATTGTCTTTTTGAGCCAATAGAAAAGCATCGATTGCTTCAAGACCATTAATGACCAAATCACAGTCCCCATAATCGGACAGAATCTTCCACATAAGTTTTCTGCTGACCACGTCATCTTCTGCTATAAGTATTTTCATATCTTACCACTCCCCAGGCATTTATTTTTTATTCTCTCTTTAACATACTACAATTCACACCAAATCTAAAGCTATTTTTTCCACTAAATCTATAATTTTGTCCCATTTTTCTTTTCGAGTCGCCATTACCAATTTGAAAGCCAATAATCTTAATTCTTCTTGTTTATTTCTTTCAAAATAATCAATTAGTTTCTGAGCTTGAACAGCAATCTGATCAATATCTCTCTCTTCCTGCAGATGTCTAATCTTTTCTAAGATTCTTTCTAGAGTATCATCCTGTTCTATTTTGGAATCATCCTCCATGACAATCAATGCTTCATTGTACCTAGCATCATGAAGCATTCTTTTATCACCATTCATAAGTGCATGAACCATTTCCGATATTTTCTGAAGCTGAATCGGCTTCGTAATATATAGGTCAAAGTCATGCTTCATAATCACATCTCGATCTTCTTTTAATGCTAATGCCGTCAAAGCAATAATCGTTGGTTTTCTTCCTTTATCCGTTTCTCGAATGATATCAACGGCCTCAAGCCCGCTCATAATCGGCATCTGAATATCCATGAAAATCACATCATAGGCTAGGTTATATTTGACTATGTTAACACCAATCTTCCCATTTTCTGCTACATCTACGGTATGCCCATCCAATTCCAATTGTTTATGAATGATTCTTCTGTTAACAGCATCATCTTCAACAACCAATATTCTTCCCTTTTCATGTCTATTCTCAGATATTTCTTTTTTATAAAAGCCTTCACACAAGGTATCTAAGCTTCTATAATATGCTTCTGATTTCTGTCCCAAGTCCGCCTCAACATCTAACGGTATGCTAAAAAAGAAATCCGAACCCCTACCTTCTTCAGATTCAACCGCCAAATTACCACCAAAAAGCTTGATGATTTTCTTTGAAATGGTTAAACCTAGGCCAGTACCACCTTTTTTTCTTGTGTAAGAACCATCAGCTTGGGTGAAGCTTTCAAATAAATTCTTCATAAAATCTTCACTAATTCCGATGCCGGTATCTTTTACATGTACACTTAGCTCTAGCTTGCTACTTCCTATCATGGAAAAGCAATAATGTATCAGAACTTCACCTACATCTGTGAATTTGATGGCATTATCCACAAGGTTTGTCAGTACTTGCTTAAGTCTTACTCTGTCTCCAATAACCCTGCCTAGGGCGGTAGGACATAATGGCAGATAAAACTCAATATGCTTCTCTTGAGCTTTGAAAAGATTTTCCTTATAAACTTCTTCAAAAAGTTGATCAATATAAAAGGGCTTTTTTAACAATGTCAATTTGCCTGCTTCGATTTTTGAAATATCCAGAATACTATTTATAATATTAAGCAGATTCATACTGGATGATTTTGCAATATCTAGATTCTCAATTAATGATGGTTCAGTTAGAAAGCGTCTTGTAAGGTCCACCATACCTATGATACCATTTAGCGGTGTCCGAATTTCATGACTCATATTAGACAAAAACTCACTTTTTAGACGATTAGCCTCAATCGCGTCATCTTTGGCTTTTTTTATCCTTTTTTCATAGTTAACTTGCTCTGTTATATCTTGAATGATAATCAAGGTCTGTACTTCATCGTGATTCATGATTTTCACAAATCCCAGTTGATAATCTCTGTAGATATTTTCATCAAAAATTGTGTGCTTAAACTGTAGCCTATTGGTCAGATAGTCTTGATTCTCTTCATACAAGGCATGAACACTTTGTCTCATTTGACAATCAGCGCACCTTTCACTTACACCACATATTTTATCCTTAGCATTTGAACATTTTAGCAAGTTCCCTAATAATGCTTCACCCATCTGTGTATGTTTCACATCAAAATTATGAGAGATGTACCTGTTAATCTTCACCACTTTTCTATTTTTATCCACAACGACGAGGCCTAATGGTAAGGCATCATTGATGATTTCTAGATTATTTTTCTGTTCAATATGTTCGTTTTCTAATCTGATTAAATTTGTAATATCTCGAATAGTAAGCACCACCTGATAAAGGTTCCGAACCTGAATGCGTGTGATACTAGCCGACATGTATTTTTTACCCATTTGAGGTACAATAATATAAGCGCCTCTTTCAAGCCCTCTTGTAATGCCCATTTCTTTAACTTCTTCAATAATGCTCTTAATGATTTCACCTTTTTCATCGGTTCTAACAGGAAAGAAACACGCTATGTCTTCAAGATCTTTGGGATGACTCCCAATAATCTCTATCGCTTTCTGATTAATATACTCAATCTCGTTAAAAGCATTAACCATAATGACGCCGTCACCTAGGGCTTCCAAAATATTATAATAGTCTATCTTATTTTTCATATTTATCACCTATAAAATCATGTTTTGCCTTTTGATATGAATGTGACCGTTTGAACTGTTTACGGACACCGTTCTACTTATGTTTCCTCCGGTATCGGCATGGTTAATTTTGATGCCATATGCTTTTAATAATTGACTGACTATCGCCACATTCTTTTTTCCAACCATAAATACATCCTCTAATAGTCTTGAATCTGCACCACCAATAACACTAACTTCCAACTGATGTCGATTGCACTTTAGCCCCTCTAAATAATATCCAATTATCTTCGGTACAATATCAGATGCAAAATACCCCGGTTTCATTTTATAGAGTGCCTGGTTCCTAATGCTTGAATTTTCAGGAAGCACAATATGGGCCATGGCTGTATATTTGGAAGACTTACAATATATGATAAGAGCCACACAAGACCCTAATGCATGGGTGATGATTATCTCATCTTGATTGTCTGTAATGATGTATTCGCCAATACCCACGTTTAACATAAATCACCTCAAGTATTTCATCATATAATGGCCCATTAAATCTAAGGAAGTTTGCTTTGTTATCCCGTTTAATTCATAGGCCACTTTCGGCATGCCATACACAACACTTGAAGCTTCATCTTGTCCTATGGTAATGGCACCTTTTCTTTTCATTGCAGTTATGCCCTTTGCACCATCATACCCCATGCCAGTTAATATAACACCCATAGCACGTTCACCCACTTGTTCTGCTATGGATAAGAATAATGTATCAACAGAGGGACAATGACCACTGACTTTTTCACCTGAAAATACTTTCAAGCTGTAACCAGAATTACTTTTCATGACCTGCATATGCTGATCGCCAGGTGCCAAATACACATGGTTTTTCTTAATGACGTCGTTGTTTGCTGCTTCTTTGACAGTAAAATGGGTTTGATTGTTTAACCGTTCTGCAAACATGGCCGAAAAAACGGGTGGTATATGCTGTACGATAACAATACCCGGCATGTCACTGGGTAGTTGCTTCAGTACCTTGAATATGGCTTCTGTACCACCGGTGGATGCACCAATTCCGATTATATCAAACTGTTTAATGACTTGATGCTCATTTTTTTCAGCTACTATAGGCTTTTCATTAATCTTGACGGTTGCTTTTGATGCTGCTTTAATTTTTCCCACCAACTCAAGTATAAATTCTTGAACACTATCAGGCGACTGGGCACTTGGCTTGGAAACGAACTCAACAGCGCCTGCATTCATGGCATCAAAGACCTTATTGCTTATAGCGCTAACTACAATAACCGGTACAGGGTATTGAGGCATTAGGCGCCTAACAAATTCTATGCCGTTCATCTTGGGCATCTCTATGTCACATGTAACCACATCCGGTTCATACTCTAGTATTTTATCGACTGCATCATAGGGGTCTGTTGCCGTTGCCACAACTGTTATAGAAGAATCCACCTGGATGCCCCTTGATAGTATTTCTCTGAAAACGCGGCTATCGTCAACAATCAATACTTTTATTGCCATCCCTGCTTACCCCCTTATACTTTTCTGTAGACTGCCGGTTTAATGTATTTGAACATCGTGGTCTCTCTACTAATGGATTCAGAATGTCCGATAAACAAGTAACCACCAAGTTCTAGGGCATCATATAATTTGTTTAATAGTTCCGCTTTTGTTTTATGATCAAAGTAAATCATAACATTACGGCAAAAGATAATGTGAAATTTTTTCTTAAATGGGAACTGCGCCTCAAGAAGATTGAATCTACGATAAATGACTTCATTCTTTAGACTTTCCTTGATTTGAAACTGATGGTCATTTATCTTGTCAAAATAATTGAGTACCCATATCTTAGGCAGGGCACTTAATTTTTCTTTTGTGTATATACCCTTCTTAGCTTCTTCAAGTACACTTAAGGATAGATCGGTGGCTAGTAGTTTTTTATCCCATAAATAGGCATCATTCTTAAAATAATCTGCTAAAAGTATAGCAAGAGTATAGGGTTCTTCTCCTGACGAGGCAGCTGCACACCAAACCCGTAAATCTTTGTTTTTTATTGACATCTTCATATAAGGCAATACTTCTTGGGTAAGGTAATTAAAATGCTCCGATTCACGCATAAAATAGGTATGGTTAGTGGTTATTTTGTCTATCAGACGACTTAATTCTTTGCCATCTTTATCATGTCTAAGCAATTGATAGTAGGCCATAAAACTCTTAAGATTATGGTCTCTAACGATGCTACCCAGTCTGCCAACAAGCAATGTCTTTTTTTCGTCTTTGAGATGTATACCACTATGTTCTTTAATAAAATCAGTGATGAGTCTAAACTCATCTTCTGTTATTTGTATCATCTCAACACCCACTTATAGAAGGGAGACAAGTCTCCCTTCATCATCAATATTCATTAATATTTTTCAAAATCTGTATCACTTAGAGATATTTTCTTGCTTAGCTTGTTGCTTCTAATACTTTCACTATGCTTCAAGTCTTCAAGCATTTTCAGCACATCCGGATGAATCTCCTCATGGTCCTGATGATGTTTACTTTTAGCATGCTTTAACTTGAAATTAGCAACTTGTGATTTAAGCATATCGGCTTGACCGGATAATTCTTCACTGGCAGCAGCTGTTTCTTCTGCTGTTGCACTGGTGGTTTGAACCACATCGGATATCTGCATGATGCCCTGATTGATTTGTTCAACACCAAGAGCTTGTTCATTAGATGCTACGGCTATTTCTCCAACCAGTTCTGCTGCTTTTGATACCCCTTCAACAATCATATTCAAGGCTTCTGCTGTTTCATTGGCTAACTTAGTGCCACCTTCCACCTCTTTAATAGAACCTTCAATCATTGTGGTGGTTTCTTTGGCTGCATTAGCAGATCTGGCTGCTAAATTCCTTACTTCTTCTGCAACAACCGCAAATCCCTTACCGTGTTGTCCGGCTCTGGCGGCTTCAACAGCTGCATTTAGAGCCAATATGTTGGTCTGGAAAGCTATATCATCAATAACCTTAATGATTTTGGATATATTGTTGGAGGAATCGTTAATGCCTTCCATGGCTTTAACCATACCCGCCATTTGGGTATTGCCTTTTTCAGCATATTTTTGTGCTGAAGAGGACATTTCTTTAGCTTTTTCTGCGTTAGCTGCATTTTGTCTGGTCTGAGCAGCAATCTCTTCAATGGAAGCTGTTAGTTCTTCTACTGAGCTTGCTTGTTCTGTTGCCCCTTGAGATAAGGACATACTAGAGTCCGATACCTGTCTGGATCCGGACGCCACTTGTTCAGAAGCGGAGTTAATGTTGGTCATGACCTCATTGATATTATCTGTCATTCTTCGGAACGCTCCTGCTAGTATTCCAATCTCATCTTTGGACTCAACTTGGATATCCACATCCAGATCTCCATCTGCAATACGTTTGGCTGCTATCACCATTTTATTGATTGGCTTTTTGATCATGTTAGATATAAATATACCTAATACAATAGAGATCGCCACACCTAATACGGATATAGTGATTATTAGGGTTATTGCAGTTGATACTGCATCTTCCGAATCTTTACTCACCTGAATGACTAAGTCGTTATTAATTTCAACTAGTTTTGATAAAGAAGCCGAGGCTGGTACGTATGCTTCTGCTGATATTCTATTCTCACTAAGTAATTCTTCTAGAAGACTGTCTTGATTGGCTGACCCTAAACGTAACGCTTCATCATATTTTTGGGAAGCTACCATAGAATTTACTACAGTATTTCGCCATGTACCCCATAAAGACACCAATTCTGTCCATTCTTTTGCTTCCTCATCTGATTTTGGAAGTGGTTCATATATTGCCCAATATTTCTCACTTCTATCTAATGCATCATCAATATATGTATATTCGACCAACCTTTGTTCCACTGGTATTTGTGGGTTGGCCAGATTTCTAAGTCCTGCTCTTACTGCTGTTTGTGCTTCATTAATGACTAGTAATGAGTTCACACTTGGCAATGTTACATCTGTTATTTCATACAAATGCATACTTAGTGTATTGGTACTGATATACCCAACGACTCCGATTGTGCTGGCAATTATTGCTACTAAAACAAAACCAATAATCAGTTTGACACCTATTTTTAGATTATAATACCACTTCATATTTTTTACCTCCTAGTCATTCGAGCTTTTTAGCTCGTCTATTTCTTGCTCATCCAATAATTTTTCACAATCCAGTATCAGTATTACGCTGTTATCACTCTTACCTACACTTTTTATATATTTTCTCCCACCCGAATTCAGATTCGGCGGTGGAACAATATTGTCATCACTTATGTTAATAACTTCAGCCACAGCGTCAACAATAATACCAATGGATAATTGTGCTATGTCAATGACTATGATACAGGTTCTGTCATTATATTCTTTTGGCGCCTTGTTAAACTTCAATCTGGCATCCATAACCGCTATAATTTTACCTCTCAAATTAATAATGCCTTTGACAAAATTGGGCAATTCCGGCACGACCGTTATGGGTTGAATGCCGATGATTTCTGTCACATACATAATGTCAATACCATAGCTCTCTTCTCCAAGGGAGAAGGTCAAAAACTTACCTTTTTGTGTATCTTCTTCTTGATCCTCAAAAAAACCATTCATATCTTCATTCATCTTATCACCTTCATCCCTTTATTTTTCATGTACATTCGATAGTTCAAATTCACCGACATCCAGTATCAAACTAATGCTACCATCGCCTAACAATGTACAACCGCCAAGGCCTTTTACCTGCTTATAGCGTTTAATATAATTTGGCAGAGATTTGACCACAACCTGTTGTTGACCTAGTAGCTCATCAGCCAGCAAACAACAGCTACGGTCATCTTCTTCTACCATGATTAATATGCCGCTTTCATAGTTTTTTACTTCTGTTTGTAGACCATAGTGTTCATAGAGCTTAACAATCGGGTAGCATAGGCCTCTGACCATAATCATCTCTCGGTCATCAGGATCTCTTATAATCTCCTTATTACTGGGTCTAAATGATTCTTTAACAGAAGCAATAGGGATGGTAAACCTAGATTCACCTACCTTAATGTTCATCCCTTCAATAATGGCTAAAGTTAAAGGTATTTTCAAAATAATAGTCGTACCTTTACTTATAACACTATCCACGATGACAGAACCACCGATGCTTTCGATGTTTTTTGCCACCACATCCATGCCGACACCTCGTCCTGAAAACTCTGTCACCTGTTCTTTCATGGAAAATCCCGGGTGTAAAATCAGACGATAAATATCTTTATCATTCATGTCCTCTATAGATTGATAGATTAAACCTAGATTATAAGCTTTCTCATAGATCTTTTGTTTGTCTAAGCCTTTTCCGTCATCTTTTATAATAATCAGAACATCGCTACCTGAATTTTTTGCTTCAAGGATGATACTACCTTGCTTTGATTTTCCTTTTGCAATGCGTTCTTTTTCATCCTCTATCCCATGATCAATAGCATTCCTTATTATATGCATTAAGGGATCTGCTATCTTTTCAATGATGTTCTTATCTACTTCAGTTTCTTCTCCGTATACTTCTAGTACCACATCTTTGGATAACTTTCTTGTCATGTCTCTAACAATTCGGTGCATCTTCATGAACGTTGTAGACAATGCGACCATTCTGATGGCCATGACCATATCTTGTAGCTCACTGGATATCTTATGCAATTGTCTTGAGGCTTTGTCAAAGCTCTCGATTTCCAGTCTTACAACTTCAGGATTCTGAGATACCATCGCTTCTGCAATAACCAGTTCTCCAACCATATCCATAAGCATATCCAGCTTATCAACGTTAACACTAATGATACTTTGTGTTGTTGTCGTTGTGACTTCCTGCTTGCTATCTTCTTTTTCTTTTTTGACTTTTTGGTTTTCAATGTACTTTTTTGAGGTCTCCGGTATTTTTATATCTTCATGTATTTCTTGATCTTGATAGATGACTTCAAATTCTTTGAACCAATCAGGTTCTGCTTCTTCAAAATCTAAGCTTTCCAAGAAGACAGTTTTTTCAAGATACTTCCGAATTTCTTCCTCACTAGATGTTGATCTAATGGCCAGTAAAAAGCCATTAGCTCTAATTTCATCAATAGACTGATCATTGTCAATGATATCACTTGGTTTGTAGATTACTTCTTCTACCAACTCTACAATATTATGTATGACTGTATAGGCTCTGATGTTCTCCATTTCACAGTCTTTTTTAAAAGTAATCTTAGCTTTATAATACTTTGCTGAATCTTCTTTTTTACTTGGTCTGATGTAATATTTTTGATCTTTTTCTGTCTTTGTTTCGGTTTCTTTTTTTGTTTTTTTTAGACCGTTATCTTCCTTAAGTATCTCAAGATAATCATTGACTTTATCCGTCAAACTGGCAGTATCTCCGTCCGGAGTTTCTCCGTTTCTGATTTTGATCAGTTCAATTTTATAGTAATCAACACTCTCAAGAATACAGTCAACCAATGTGGAGAAATCATATCTCACCCCTTGATTCTCACGTATGACATAAAAAATATCTTCAATTTTATGGGCTAAAGTACTAATTTCATTAAACATCATCATGGCTGATGAACCTTTAATGGTATGCATAAAACGAAAAATCTCGTTAATGGCATCCACTGAGAATGTACCTATTTTTTCACTTTGAATCATCAGTTGTTCTAGGGTTTCTATAATCTGCGAAGTCTCATAAACATAAGCTTCCAGCATCGGTTCATCTATATATGAATTATTCAATTATTCTTCCCCCTGTTTATTATTTTAAGCTCTCTAATACTTCTAAAAGTTTATCTTCTTTAAAGGGCTTTACAATAAATGAATTGGCGCCATGCATGACCGCTTCTCTGATGAGTGCTTCCTGACCCATAGCTGATACCATCACTACCTTAACCGTGGAGCTAAGTTTCTTTATCTCTTTTAGGGCTTCTATACCTGACAAATTTGGCATGGTAATATCCATGGTAATCACATCCGGTCTGTATTTTTGGAATTTTTCTATAGCCTGTAAGCCATCTTCGGCCTCGCACACAACCTCATATTCCTTTCTTTCAATCATCCTACGAATAGCTACTCTCATAAATGAAGCATCATCCACGATCATTAATCTCATTGTTTTCCCTCCGTTTTTCTATTACACGAACCTTTAGTTTCGTTTCGTATTGTTTTAAGTTTCAAATTTACTCATCACTATTATCAAATGTTATAAACAGGAAGAATCATTGTAAAAGACGTACCGTAGTTCAAAACGCTCTCTACTATCAAATCCCCACCACAACACAGTAGCATCTGCTTGCACATAGGTATACTGATACTGTCACTTTCCTTGTATATGTGTATAAAATCATGGTGATAAAACTCATTGAATATATATTTTAGTCGGTCTTTCTCGATACCCTTTCCATAATCTATTACAGTAATCCTCATATAACTTATCTGATTTTCTCGGTTATGTTGGTATTGCAACTTAATTTGTACCTTATTGTTACTAGTATGATTTTTTGCGTTGACAACCAGTTCCCTAAGCACCGACAAAAATACTTTTTTTTCAATAAATATTTCCAAATCCTTGTCTTCTGACTGCTCCACTTTTATATCCAAACCATCTATATAATAATTCTTCACTTCATCCTTTACAAGATTATAAACATTATTGTGGGTATATTCAAAATCCATCCCTTGTATGTCGATGTATTTAGATATTTGATTGATGATATTTCTGGTATGTTTCATCTCAAGAACCATGGCTTCAAAGAGCTCTCTATTGTACTGTCCTACTTCACTAATATCAATTAGTTGCATCATGCCCATCATACCGTTAAGAGGTGTTCTCAAACGATGATTGATGTCTTTTAAGAATTGGGTTTTTAACTGATTAGCATTGTCTGACTGTTTCATAGCGTGTTTTAGCTTATTTTCGTTATGAAGACGTTCTGTAACATCCATAAATAATACCGCAAACTCAAGATTTTCCGTCGGGTAGGCTCTTACTTCATAGTATTTACCAAACGCTTTCGAGTAGTTGACAACACTCCTGGATATTCTTTCAAGCGCCACTTCTCCAAAAATGTCAATCCAATAGTTTTCTGTATCAGGGAGCACCTCTAAAACCGTCTTCCCTATAATATCTGCGCCATTAAGACCAGTGATTTTCTCAAAAGCAGCATTGACCGCCAAATAAATGTAGTCCACCGGGTTACCTGAGTCATCTAGAACAATGCGATGGAGTGCGAAGGCCTCTTGTGCATTCATGAGCAACATGTTTTGAGATTGATTGGTATCCGCATAGGCATTGTATATATGCTCGTCGTATATGCCTCTTACGTAGGCCATGGTCAAAACAACAATCATTGCACTTATAGAAGTCAGTTTTCTATCAAAATCGACTTCTGAAATGAGGGCAAAAGGCAAAACTAAAATCAAATAAATCAGAATATAGTTCTTCATCCTACTTCTGCTATACAATGAATAGATTGAAATCAAGAGCAGTATTAAATGGCTGGTAATGTACATATCACTTCGCGAATAATATGCTATCACTGTACTGATAATCGTAACGGTCCAGAGTATATAGTTTAACCTTAACTGATATTTCTCTGTCCAAGCTTTTACATAACTGGATGCAAGTACAATGGCCAATACACTTAATATGGCTATGTTCACATAGATATTGAAGAAAAAGTGACTGTCACCTGTAGTCTTATATAAGCCGACCAAAACAAAATATACAATTATATAAGCTATGTTTATGAATCTTAATGAACTTTCTCTATATTTCCAATAGGTCACACTTGCACCCCCTCACAAAAAATACCTTTAGATTAAATTTATTTTTTTAAGTACTTCATCGAACTTCTCAACATCAATCGGCTTCCAAGCATAGGCTTCACAACCGTATTTATAAGCTTCTTCAACTGTTTCTTTATCGTTAAGGGCTGTGGTCATAATGATCTTTGAAGGTGCCTTCCCATCTTGTAGGGATGTACTTTCAATTTCTCGTATAGCCTTTAATGCCTTAATGCCATCTACTTTCGGCATCATGATATCTAAACAAATCAAGTCATAAGGATTTTCC
>PGZS01000233.1 GCA_002841435.1 Firmicutes bacterium HGW-Firmicutes-3
TTTCAATCTTGGTGACAGAGCAACTGTTACCATTGAGCCATAAAAAAAGAAAAGCTCATGTAGGATCAAGCATAGCATTAAAAGGGGAAAAGTCAGACGAATGTCTGACTTTTTTTGTCTACTTTTATATTATATTTATTTCAGAATCAAATCAGTATAATGACTTGTATCTGCTAGAAATCAATGTTAGAATCTTGATGAGTGAGGTCTACATTATGTTTTAAAACTTGAGGACATCACCATAGTAGACAATTCTATCGATTATTAGTGAAACTATAAGATAGAGGAAGAGGTAATGATGAGTATGTACAATTTCAAAGTGAATAAGACACCACTTGAAGCACTTGAGTATTTAAAAAGAGGTATGGATGAAGAACTTGTTTATGAAAAAGTCCATGATGTAGCTGGAAACATGAGATCCATTATTGTCATCTATGAAAAATATTTTATGAGAAATAGCAGTAGGGCATCTTTGGTTGTGACCATCAATAACTTTAATAAGGTGACTGAGATTGAAACCATATCTTCAGGGTCATCGCAAGGCATGATTTTTAATTTTGATTGGGGCGCAGGTGACGAGTTTGCGCATTCAGTGAAACACTTGTTTGAAGATTCTATAATAGATTAGGAAATTATCCGTAACACTAAAAATTAGATAGAAAACAAGCTTATTACTTTGAAAATATATGGGTTACGGCTCTTGAATAATTGGATAAAAGGATATAGAATGTAGAAGGTAAGAAATATACATAATAGATTAATATTTAGAAGAATAGCTAAGTGCTAATAGAGGTATAAAATGAAGCAAAATGTTGTGGTAATATTTGGAGGACAATCCACGGAGCATGACATATCAAAAAGGTCGGTGTTGACTTTCCTTGGATATATGGATGAAAACAGCTATGAAGTCAAAGTTGTTGGTATAACAAGAGAAGGGAAATGGCTATTGGTAGAAGGTGGCATGGAAGATATTCTATCTGGAGCATGGGAAAAAAGCAATATTTCTGCAACACTTTTACCGGATGCCACACTTAAATCCCTTTTAATCCAAAGAGAAGAGGCTTTGGAGTATTTCAAAGTGGATGTTGTGATACCGGTATTACATGGCTTATATGGGGAAGACGGCTCTATACAAGGCCTGCTAAAGCTTGCCAAGATTCCTTTTGTAGGATGTGGTGTATTGGCATCGGCTGTTTCTATGGACAAATTCTATACTAAGTTGGTCGTAGAACCTCTTGGTATACGTCAAGCTAAGTATATAGGTGTGTACGAAGAAAGCTATAATAAAGAAGCCATAAAGGAAAAAGTGGAGAACAAATTAGGGTACCCGGTATTTGTTAAGCCATCAAATGCAGGATCATCCATTGGTGTGTCCAAAGCGATAGATAAGGCTACTTTGCATGAAGCACTTTTGAATGCATTTATACATGATCGAAAAGTTCTTATAGAAGAAAATATACAAGGAAGAGAAGTAGAGTGTGCAGTTATTGGCAATCTGGAGGTTAAGGCCTCCGATGTTGGAGAAATCTTATCCGCAGATGAGTTTTATGACTTTGATTCAAAATATAACAACCCTCAGTCAAAAACGATACTATCTGCAGACATGCCGGAAGCAACCAGACAGCAGATTAGAGAAGCAGCCGTAGCCATATTCAAAGCAGTTGATGGCCGAGGACTTTCAAGGGTGGATTTTTTCATTGAGAACCATACCGGCGAGGTGGTTTTTAATGAGATCAATACGTTCCCTGGATTTACAGATATCAGTATGTACCCAATGTTAATTGAAGCTGAGGGGATAACAAAAAGTGAGTTAATTGACCATTTGATTCAGCTTGCTATAGATGATTGTGTTTAGTGGGTGGGCTTATGAATAAAAATGTACTTATAAAGGTTAAAGGCATCCAAGGCAGTTTGGTTGAGGATGATGCCATTGAGATGATTACAACGGGACAGTACTATGAAAAAAACGGAAAAACATACATTAAGTATGAAGATACGGCTCTTGATGAAGATACGGTAACATCTACAACCATCAAGATAGATGAGGCACAGGTGAGTGTCCTTAGATTTGGTGCGACCAACACACAACTTATTTTTGAGAAAAACCAAGAACATTTCACCCCATATGAAACACCTTTTGGGGTTTTTGAGATATTCCTTAGGACGACGGACATTCAATTTCATAGAGAAACTGATAAAGTAACGCTTAATGTAGTCTATAATATTGAAGTGAACCATACTGGTGCCATAGCATCCAATTTCCAGGTTGAGGTGACCAATCAAATGTAAAGATTAGAAGCTGTCTCTGAAATCATTCGAGTCAGCTCATTTTCTTTTATTCCCTCACATCAGCTTGAGACACGAGATATTGTAATAGAATAGTCATGAAAAAAGATAGATAAAACGAGAGCA
>PGZS01000234.1 GCA_002841435.1 Firmicutes bacterium HGW-Firmicutes-3
TGCGGCTGTAGCAAGAAAATGCTTTACTTTATTAAAGAAAACATTTAATATAAAAGTTGAGATATCCATCAAGAAAAATATTTATCTGAAGAAGCATAGAATCTATCATATCTATGTTATGGACAGTGAAGAGGCTGTAACCATTTTGAAGGTGACGAAGTTGCTTGTTAACGGCAAGGTGGATCGACATATTAGTCCATTGATTGTACAAACGGCATGCTGTAAGCGCGCTTATATAAGAGGTGCTTTTTTAGCGAGTGGGAGCATTAGCGACCCTGAAAAGACTTACCATCTAGAGTTTGTCAATCAAGAAGAAAAGCACACGATTGAGCTCATGCGCTTGGTGAATACTTTTGAAATGGATGCAAAGATTGTCTTAAGAAAGAAGTATTATGTGTTATACTTAAAAGAAGGCAATCAGATTGTGGATTTACTGAATATCATGGAAGCCCATGTGGCATTGATGGAATTAGAAAACCTTAGAATTTTAAAAGAAATGCGCAATAATGTCAACCGCATTGTTAATTGTGAGACGGCAAATATCAATAAAACGGTTTCTGCCGCTGTAAAACAGCTGCAGGATATTAGTTATATTGATCAAACAATTGGCCTTGGGGCATTACCGGAGAATCTGGAATCCATTGCAACGCTTAGGATTGAGAATTCAGATGCCAGTCTTATAGAACTAGGTCAGCTGCTGGATCCGGTAGTAGGCAAATCCGGTGTGAATCACCGATTAAGAAAAATAAGTCAAATTGCTGAAAAGCTAAAGAGCACAAGGGAGGAATTTCATGACTGAAAAAAAAGTAATGGTTAAAATAGCATCAGGACTTGAGGCAAGACCAGTTGCTTTGTTTGTACAAGTGGCTAGCCAATTTCAAAGCAGCATTTACGTATCTATGCAGAACAAAAAAGTGAATGCCAAAAGTATTATGGGTATGATGTCACTTGGCATTCTTGAGGGTGAAAGTATTCTTCTAACCGCAGAAGGACCGGATGAGGAAGAATCCATCGAAAAATTGGAGACTTACCTTACGACAGTCGAGTAAACAACAGTCATAACCCGTCACCCATTTGTAGAATCTACGATAGGTGAGGGGTTTTTTATTCCATAAAGAGGATTATACAAGGAGATATCATGGAAAAACAGATTATTTTTGCGACAAAAAACCAACATAAGATGATAGAAATCAAAGAGATTTTGTCGGATTTACCTTACAAGGTAGTTTCCATGGAAGATGCCGGCATTGATATTGATGTGGTAGAGGATGGTTTAACTTTTGAAGAAAATGCGATTAAAAAAGCAAAGGAAATAGCAGCAAAAACCGGCGATATTGTTTTGGCGGATGATTCCGGGCTAGAAGTGGATTATATGAACGGTGAACCGGGTATTTATTCGGCTCGCTTTGGTGGTGAAACTACCACCTATGAGGTAAAGAATCAGATGATCTTAGAGCGATTGAAAAACGCCAAAGAAAAAGAACGCTCCGCACGTTTTGTATGTGTGATTGCCGCAGCTTTTCCGGACGGTGAGGTTAGACATGTAAGAGGTACCATTGAAGGCTACATTGCCGATGAAGCCAAAGGGATGGGCGGGTTTGGGTACGACCCTATTTTCTATGTACCTGATGAAGGGTGCACAACAGCCGAAATGAGCGCCGAACAGAAAAATGCAATCAGTCATAGGGGGCAAGCTTTAAGACGCATGAAGGACACGCTTAAGGCCTATTTCGAGGTGTAGTCATGAGGATTCTAGTCATCAGTGATACTCATAAAAGAATCAAGCATGTGTTGAACCTTATGGAAGGAGACCATCGTTTTGACAGAATCTTCCATTTAGGAGACTTGGTAAGAGACGCTCAGGACATTGAGAGTCTTTTTAACATACCCATTGATTATGTAGCCGGTAACTGTGATTGGGGAGAAATTAATATCCCTATTGAAAAAGTTGTGTTTATACAAGGAAAAAAGATTTTACTCACGCACGGCCATCATTATTTTGTGAAACATGGAACGAATATGTTGAAAGCGTTAGCAAAAAAAGAAAATTATGATATAATTTTATATGGACACACCCATATGGCCCATGAAGAATATGAAGGTAAATGCTTAATCTTTAATCCGGGTAGCATCAGTTCACCAAGAGACGGCGCGGCCAGTTTTGGCGTTCTAACAATTGATGAAGATGGAAAGATTCATACCAACATCCCTAGAATTTCTTGAAAAAACCTTGAAAAACCTTGATTTTAAAGGGGTTTAGAAAAAGAAATTGAATTATAAAAAAAACCCTTCAAAAGTGTTGACAAAGTTTTGTTTACTCTGTATAATACATCTTGCACGTTTGAAATAAAAGCCTTTGAAAAACGGGGTGTGGCTCAGCTTGGCTAGAGCGCTTGATTTGGGTTCAA
>PGZS01000235.1 GCA_002841435.1 Firmicutes bacterium HGW-Firmicutes-3
GAGAAGCACTAATTCCTCAGGTTAACTTTGAAAAAGAGAAAAAAGAAGTGAGTAGAGTCTATGAACCGGTACCGGAACCCTTTGAGGAAAAAAGAAAAACCCAAGAACAACGTGAAATGGCTTTGCCCTTAATAAATCAAGATAAACAACCAATAACTTCCAAAAATGAAATATATTATAAAGAAAAATCAGAAGACATACCAGAAAAAAAACCAGAAGATATATCAATGAATATACCATCAATAAACTATAAGGGCGACCAAGTGGCTATATCTCTAGAGGCATTTAGAGGTTCATCTGCCGTCAAATCCCATAAAGTAGTGGGGCAGCTTTTTGATACTTACTGGATTGTTGAACTTGAAGAAGAATATTATATGATTGATCAGCATGCCGCTCATGAGAAGGTGTTGTATGAACGCATGGTAAAAAAATTAAGTGACAAAGTTGAGTTTGGCCAACGGCTACTTGAACCGGTTGTGGTCAATCTGTCTCTTCAGGAAATGAGCAGATATGAAATACATCAACGACTTTTTGTGGATCTGGGATTTGAAGTGGAACCCTTTGGTGAAGAGGCTCTAATCATTCGGTCCGTCCCCTTTGTTTTTGGTAAGACGTTAGAAGCCAATCAGTTTCTACAGATTCTGGATGGGTTAGCAGATAGCTTCATTGAAGATAAATATGACATCCTTCTGGATGATATTGCCTCTATGGCGTGTAAAGCAGCGGTTAAGGGGAATAATCGACTTTCACAAGGTGAGTACATTCGGTTAATCGATGATTTGTTGACGCTGGAAAATCCATTCCATTGTCCCCACGGTAGGCCAACCATTATTGCCATGACCAAATATGAGCTTGAGAAGAAGTTTAAGAGGATACAAGGATGAAACCATTGATTGTCATTGCGGGACCAACCGCATCAGGAAAAAGTAAACTAGCGGTTCTACTTGCTAAAGAAATTCAAGGTGAGATTATTTCTGCTGACTCCATGCAGGTATACAAAGGCATGGATATTGGTACAGCAAAAGTCACACTAGAAGAAATGGATGGTATAAAACACCATCTCATAGATATCTTAAGCCCAGATGAAGCATGTAGTATAGCTTGGTATCAAAAAATGGTTAAAGAAGCCATGGCAGATATATATGCAAGGGGAAAAGTACCGATTCTTGCCGGAGGGACAGGATTTTATATTCAGTCCATTATATATGATGTTACTTTTATGGACCATGAACCGGACCACAGCTACAGGGAAAGTCTTGAAGAAATGGCAAAAAAAGGTGATAAAGGTTTGTTATTTTCAATGTTAGAAGCTGTGGATCCTGAATCGTCAAAGACCATTCATATGAACAATGTTAAAAGGGTTATTCGAGCTTTGGAATATCATCATATGACAAATGAGCCCATATCCCTTCATAATAAGAGAGAAAAAGAAAAACAAACGCCTTATAATCTAGGGTTTTATGTATTGAATATGGATCGGGATTTACTATATTCACGAATCAATTATCGTGTGGATCAGATGATTGAGGAAGGCTTGATTCTTGAAGTGAAGACACTCTTAGACCAAGGCTATGATAAATCTCTGGTCGCTATGCAAGGTCTTGGTTACAAAGAAATCATCGGTTATTTGGAAGGCGATTATGATCTGGATTATGCCGTCGATCTCTTGAAAAAAGGTACAAGGCATTTTGCCAAACGTCAATTAACATGGTTTAAGCGAGAAGAGAATGTAACATGGTTGAACTTGCAAGATTACAATCTTGACTTGACACAAGTTGTAAAATATATTTTAAAAGATATTGTAGTAAAGAAGTTTTTGTAATACAATGAAGATGTGGTTAAAGGGTCAAGACTAAGTATTCAATAATAATCAAATCGTTGTTTGATAAGAGATATGTTGAAAATATATCATAAGGGGGCAAGAATATGAGCAAACCAATTAATTTACAAGATGTATTTTTAAATCAGGTTAGAAAAGATAAAATTACGGTTGTAGTTTATTTGACGAATGGTTTTCAACTTAAAGGTATTGTTAGAGGTTTTGATAACTTTATCGTAATCCTTGAAGCAGAGACCAAACAACAAATGATTTACAAACATGCTATTTCAACCATAATACCTGCTAAAGAAGTACAATTAATGACTGAAGAACGCTAGAGAGGAATACCTTATGACAGACAAGATCTATAAACGTCTTGGTATCTGTGATGATGTGATTTCGCATGCTAAAAAGATTGAAGTCGCGCTACTTGATAGGTTTAATCAAATAGATCAAATAGCTGAGATCAATCAACTGAAAGTCTTAAAGGCGATGCAAGACAATAGAGTCAGTGATACGCATTTTGCAGCAACCACTGGCTATGGCTATAATGATCTAGGTAGAGATACCTTAGAAAATGTG
>PGZS01000236.1 GCA_002841435.1 Firmicutes bacterium HGW-Firmicutes-3
AATAAAAAAGAATATAGAATCATAGGGCAAAACTGTTGTGAAACAGTGACGCAAAGCTAAAGGGACTTTTATAAGTTAGCCAGTTACTCAAATAGATTTGACGATTTAGGAGGTAATGGTGAAGAAGTATAACGAAAAAAAGTTTTTAATCCTCAGCTTTGCGTTGTTTTTTTTGGTCATCATGACGGCGCTGTTTAACTCTATTTCTTTTTCTCTGCCTTCTCAGGAGGAAACCATGCGAATGGTATTTTATGGCCTGGGGTTAACGGGAATTTTTATCATCAACCTGATCAGCAATTTTACCGTCGCAGACCTTAAAAAAGAAATTATTAAATTAAGACGGCTCCAGGATTTTGATTCGCTGACCGGCTGTCCCAATTGGATCAAGTTTAAAAGAGACTGTGAAAACATATTTTCCACAAATCAGACTCGCCACTATGCGATGATTATTTTTGATATTGATAAGTTTAAGGCCATCAATGATTTATATGGGCATCAGGTGGGCAACGAAATACTCACCGCCATTGCATCGATGCTGGAAAAGCAGCTCCGAGAAGACGAACTGTTTGCCAGAATGGCCACCGATAATTTCACGATGCTGATGAAATATGAAGGTTATGGAGAGTTTTCCCAGCGGGTCGAAAATTTGACCCGCGAGATCAATGGCTATTCACAGAAATTCATCGTCAACATTTCGATGGGCATTTATCTGATCGGTGAAGATGATCTGGATATCAATACCCTCAGTGACCGGGCCAATATGGCTAAACAATCGATAAAAGATAACTCCCAGGTAAGTTATGCCTTTTATGATGAGTCGATGCGCCAAGTGATGATTCAGGAAAATGAAATTGAAAACAGAATGGAAATGGCTCTCCGCAATGATGAGTTTGAAGTGTATTTGCAGCCCAAATATTTATTCTCAGATGAGCAGATTATTGGCGCTGAGGCTTTAGTGCGGTGGAATGATCCGGACCGCGGAATGCTACCCCCCAATGACTTTATTCCCTTATTTGAAAAAAATGGCTTTGTCAAAAAAATCGACACCTATATGTTTGAAGAAGTGTGCAAGCTGTTGGAAAAATGGAAAACGGAAATGGATCAATTAACCAATATGATTATTTCGGTCAATTTTTCCCGGCTCCATCTGGAAAATATGCTGCTGCCAGAAGAATTGCTGGCAATCACCAACCGCTATCATATTGATCCGAAAATGATTGAAATTGAACTGACCGAAGGAACCATTTTTGATAATGATGTTCAGATGGTTGATATCATGAATCATTTAAAGGATTTCGGGTTCCATATTTCCATTGATGATTTCGGCCGGGCTTATTCATCCCTCAACACCCTTAAAAATCTACCGGCGGATATTTTAAAATTGGATAAGGCCTTTTTCAGCGAATCGTCGGATGATGTGCGCGGTAAAAAGATTATCACGAGTATGTTGAATATGGCCAAGGATCTGGATCTGATTACGGTTGCCGAAGGGGTTGAGACTCAGGAACAGGTTGATTTTCTTAAAGAAAGGGGCTGCGATATCGCCCAGGGCTTCTTCTATGCCAAACCCATGAATATCGTAGAATTTGAAGATTTTGTCAATAAAAAACTGAAATCAGCTTAGTTTGATTTCAGTTTTTTTATGGGGAGGATCATTCTGATTTTATTCAGGGGCATTTTCAAAATTCAGACCACCGCAGGTGATGTCGGCAAAAACAGAAAGAGCCACCGCATGATCGGGATCCACGCAAACCGTGTGATCGGCAATACCGCCAAATTTGCAGGTATCAACGATTTTTAATTTAAAGTTATCAGGAACGATGATATTGAGACCGCCATTGATAATGCTGATATCCATGCGATAATCATCTTTTTCGGTGACAACGTCTGAAAAATCAAGCTGCATACCGCCAAAGAAAGCCCCGATTTTGGTATCCCGCATAGTCTGGTCCCGGTAGTCTTTCATTTTTCCGCCGTATAGAACCGTTTCATCCATGGATCCGGGACTCTTATCGAAGCTGGCTTCAAAATCTTTCCCTTTTTTGATCACGCAAGCATGATAAAGGGCCATGCCGGTTGCCAAAGCAACACCGGTCCCGATGAGTATTTTTTTAATTTTCATGGTTAATCCTTCCTGTTCTTTTTTATTTAGTTTACCACGATTTTAAGAATAACCGAATCTTTTTTTGTTTTTTTTCAGAACATCAGCCATTATTTTAACTTAAAATAAAGATATTATGCTATAATATTCACAGCTTCTGTTCAGCACCGCTGAATAAATAACAAAAAATTACAATCAAAGAAAGGTCTCAATGGAAACAAAAAAGTATTATAGTGAGTTTGAAACCATTGTTGGCGATATTATTACACACAGTGAATTCCAAA
>PGZS01000031.1 GCA_002841435.1 Firmicutes bacterium HGW-Firmicutes-3
GGCACCCATATCATCCTTAATGTCATAGATTAAACCTGTGACTTGATCATTTTCTTTGTATGGACTGTCACTACGCAGGATCTTCTTTATCTTTTGCGTGGCACATAGCCTACCTGATTTATCTTCATAAATACCCACCAATACTTTGTAACCTTTTTTAATTGGTCTTAGCTGCTCACTAAATGGCATCAAAATATCCTTATCATAACCCCATTCTAAAAAAGCACCAAAATGGTTGGTTTCTACCGCTTCCAAAATCCCGATTTCACCATTACATAACAAGGGAGGCATTAATGTGCCTTGTAGTTTCTTCTTCTGGTCCAAATAACAATAGACCTCTATCTCATCACCCAACTCGTATACTTTTTCATCACTGGCACGTTCTAGCTCTTGATTTGACAATACAATACTATTAATAAGCTCATCAGGATTCTCATTAATAAATATACCTAATGGTGTCTTTTTAACAACGTACATTGTCTGTTTTTTTCCTAGTTCAATCATGGTTCACCTATTCCTCTAACAATTTCTTAAATCATCATAACTATTTCCTGCAATCATACTCACTACATATACACTTAATATAACAGTTATCTAAGTATTCCACAAGATAAACCTTACATCCTACATATATGGTTTCCCAGAGAACAAAAAAAAACACCAGGCATAAAGCCGGTGTTGCACAACAATCTATCGTGCTAGCATTAAAAGGGGGGTTTCTATTCCGAGAATAGAAAATGAAAAAAATATTTACTATCAAATATTTTGATAATCAAAGTATATATGACCTTTCAAAACTTGTCAATAGCTCATCTCTCACTAATTATTTTTTGTCATATTTCACAAATCGTCTGAACCTATGTTTTTTTCATATAACGGCATTGACAGTTAGATGAGAGGTTGGTACAATATGTAGTGTATCAGTTTCTTATTAACTACTATATATTGTAAATGAGGTGTTAAGCTATGATAAAAGTATTAAAGCGTAACGGTACCGTTACAGCTTTTATTCCTGAAAAAATATCCACCGCAATCAAGCTCTCTATGGCTGAAACAAAAGATAGCGTTGATGAAATATTAGCTGCTTCTATAAGCGAACGTGTGGCAGAAAGCTTAGAAAAAATGCAAAGTCCCGTATCCGTTGAAGATGTACAAGATCTTGTGGAGCAATTTTTAATGGAATCAACCAGAAAAGATGCAGCAAAACGTTATATTCTATACAGATATGAACGTGACAAAACGAGAGATCAAAGGTCCAAGCGGATAGATGGGCGCCTTCTAAGCGAAGAATTTATAAGTCGGTACAAGCACCGCCCCAACCCAATGAAACAACTTGGAAATTTTGTATATTATAGAACCTATTCCAGATGGCTTCCCGAAGAAAAAAGAAGAGAATATTGGTGGGAAACCGTAAGAAGGTCTGTTGAATATAATTGTAGCTTGGTACCAACAACCAAACGTGAAGCAGAAAAACTATACGATAACATTTTTAATCTAAGACAATTTTTATCCGGTCGAACATTTTGGGTTGGTGGTACTGATGTTGCCAAGCACTATCCAATGGCCAATTTCAATTGTGCTTTTACTGTTATTAATAGTTTTAATGCCTATAAAGACTTATTTTACTTGTTGATGGTTGGTTCAGGTGTTGGTGTGAGAGTTCTTAAATCTGATGTGGCAAGACTACCAAAGCTTAGAACAAGTTTCGAAGTCATTCATGAGGACTATACTCCTGTTCCCAAACAATTCCGTGAAGACAGCACTAGCCTTGATTTCTCCCATAACAATACGGTTAAAATTATTATAGGTGATAGTAAAGAAGGTTGGGTACAATCTTTGGATTTCTTCATAAAGATTCTTTATTCCAATGAATATCGTAGTATCAATACTGTTATCATCACTTATAATAATGTTCGACCAAAAGGAGAGCTCTTAAAGACTTTTGGCGGAACAGCCAGTGGGCATACCAGTCTGAAAAATATGTTTACAAAAATAACCAATGTAGTACGACGACGTGGTGTCGTCCTAGGAGATACACTTGTAAAGCTTTTACCTATAGATTGCCTAGATATAGCGAACATCATCGGTGAGAACGTGGTGGTCGGTGGTGTTCGTAGAACTGCTGAAATCGTTCTCGTCGACTCGGATGACAAAGAATGTATTGAAGCCAAAAATGCGCTTTACAAACAGATTGATGGTCAATGGATTGTAGACCAAGATATTATACATAGACAGATGAGTAATAACTCCATCTACTATCAGAGCAAACCAACAAGAGCGCAGCTCCATTGGCAAATCGAACAAATGCGTTACTCAGGAGAACCGGGTTGGGTCAATGAGGTCGCCGGTGCAAAACGTAGAGCTAATATGAACGGTGTCAACCCATGTGGCGAAATACTGCTCGATTCTAATGGCCTATGTAACTTAACAACGATTAATGTTTTTGCCTATGTAAGCGATGATAATATCTTAGATTATGATGGTCTAATGGAAGCCCAACGTCTATCTGCAAGGGCCGGATACAGAATGACATGTGTAGAACTTGAAATTCCTGATTGGAACTTTGTACAAGATCGTGACAAACTTTTGGGTTGCTCTTTGACCGGATGGCAAGATATGGTAAATGCCCTTGCTTATGACCAGAAAGCACAGGCAAAACTTCTACGTGACCTTAGATCTGTCGCAATAGAAGCTGCCAATGAATATGCCGGTGATATAGGTGAGAACCCACCACTTCTTGTAACAACGGTCAAACCTGAGGGTACTTTAAGTCAGTTACCTACAGTATCCAGTGGTGTACATTACTCTCATTCTCCTTATTATGTAAGAAGGGTTAGAATAAATGCTTCTGATCCATTGGTCAAGGTGTGTGAGGAATTAGATTATCCAATTTTTCCTGAAGTAGGACAAGATATGGCAACCTGTACGACTAAAGTTATTGAGTTCCCAGTAAAAGCGCCCATTGGCACAACCAAATATGATGTATCCGCACTTGAACAACTTGAAAACTACAAGCTTTTCATGGAAAACTATGTAGACCATAACTGTTCCATTACCATTCACGTCCGTGAACATGAGTGGGATCTCGTTGAAGAATGGGTATGGGAAAATTGGGACGATGTCGTAGCACTATCCTTTTTATCTTTAGATGATAATTTTTACCAATTGTTACCTTATGAATCTATAACCGAGGATGACTATAATGAAAGAAAAGCACAAATGAAGCCTTTCATTCCAAGTCTACTTTCCAAGTATGAAAAACATGAAATCGAACTGGATCTCGGTTCAGAAACATGTGATGGTGGCGCTTGTCCTATTCGTTAATATTTTTATATTCTTCACAAAAAACCGGATCATCCTAGGATGGATCCGGTTTTTTATGAAGAACCTGTTTTTTCTATTTTGAATCTGTCAATATCTCTATCTTTGTGTCCGGTCTAACTTCTTCATTTGTGTTTATAATCATTCTTGGTTTAGCTCGAATTAAACTAAAGGTATATAGACTTAATCCAATCCATATCAATATAAAACTAAATAGTTGTTCACTTGTAAAGGGCTCATTGTAAATCAAAACACCAATCAGCAACATCAAGGTCGGTGCTATGTATTGTAAAAAGCCTACACTTGACAAAGGTATTCTTTTGGCCCCTTCTGTAAAACATAACAATGGTACAATGGATACGATTCCTGATAGGCACATTAAGAAAGTAACCCAAATTGAAACCGACATAAAATGAGAACCACCTTTTGAACTCAGCCAAATCATATATATTATTGCCAGAGGCAAGCCCATCATCATTTCCACGAAAAGGCTATTTAAAGTATCCAGATTTTCTTTTTTCTTATAATAGCCATAGAAGCCAAAAGACAGGGCCACTGCAATGGATATCCATGGAAAATCTCCATAGCCGAATGTCATATATATGACACCGGCGAGGGCAAAACCAACAGCAATCATCTGGAGTCTCGTAATCTTTTCCTTAAGCAGAAGAAGACCCAGTAAAATACTAATAAGTGGGTTGATATAATAACCTAGACTGGCTTGTACAATCTGATCCGAGCTAACTGCATAAATATAAATGACCCAATTGGCCATAATTAGTAAACTGGTCATGAGTAAAATGCTTCTTTTATTTTTCTCCGTCAAATAAGAAATAAAAAGACGGTTCTTTTTCCACGTCAATACTAAGCCCATTGTCATAAAAGAAAAGATAATTCTCGTCGACAATACTTCAAATGGTAATAACATCGTTAACTGCTTCCAATAAAAAGTCAACAAGCCCCACATTACATAGGAAGAAAAAACCAATGTATATCCTTTTAAGTCTAATTTACTTTCCATAAATACACTCTCCAACTCCATTTAATTTTTTCAGTATCGTACAGCGGAAAATTCCAAAAATCATTGACAACATCGCTATATTTGAATATAATAATATATAATACTAATTTAGGAGGCTCACATGACAACAACGGTTCTTTTTTATACTGCTTCGATTCTACTCACTATTTTATCCTATTTTAAAGACAAGCAAAAAACAATGATGGCATTAAAAAAAGCCTATAAGGCTTTTACCAATTTACTACCTGCCTTAATTCCGATGATTCTTTTTGTCGGTATCATGCTAACATTGGTTTCACCTGATATAATTGGTAAACTACTTGGTGATGAGTCCGGCTTAACCGGAATTATTATTGGCGCTGTTCTTGGTTCCATTGTCTTTATGCCAAGCTTTGTTGCTTTTTCACTAGGTGAAAACTTGCTTATTGGTGGTGCGGGATATCCACAGGTCGCTGTTTTTATCTCAACTTTAATGGCTGTTGGTATTTCAAGTTTGGCCATTGAGCTAAAATACTTTAATAAAAAGACCACAATCCTTAGAAATATTTTTGCACTTGTTGCATCTTTGATTTTTGCTGGCTTGATTGGGGTGATTCTATAATGAAGACATTTGTAGCTCAACACAAATTCACACTGACTTTTCTTTTTATCATTCTTGTCATGGCTTTCATTGAACCCTCATATGCAAAATCCTCTTTAAACATATCCTTTGATAACCTTGTGACTATGATGGGGGTCATTCCACCGATTTTTCTTTTAATTGGCTTAATGGATGTCTGGATTCCAAAAGAAACAATGATAAAATATATGGGTGAGCATTCCGGAATGACAGGTTTATTTTTTTCCTTTTTGCTTGGATCAATGGCAGCCGGTCCCTTATATGCCGCATTCCCTATTGCCGCCTTGTTGTTACGAAAAGGTGCACGTTTTGCCTATGTTTTCTTCTTTTTAGGCACTTGGACTTCTGCCAAGCTTCCGCTTGTTCTCTTCGAAATGACTTCTCTAGGTGTTTTGTTTACGTTAATTCATATCACTTCTATGATGCTAATGTACCTAATCGGTTCATTTTACTTGGAAAGCCTTTTGAAGCCTCATGAGAAAACAGCTATTTTAGATAAAATTCATGCCATGTCTCAATAAGTTTGGAGCCTATTAACTATACAAGCCATTTTCATCAAATACTTTCACATAATCAATGAACGCTTCCGGTAAAATAGCTTTGCTAAAAAGCCAACCCTGCACTTCATCTACACCTAATTTTTTTAATATCATTAACTGTTTCTCACTTTCGACACCTTCAATATTTATGTAATAATCCAATTTTTTTCCCAGCAAAATCATAGATTCTATGACAATGCGTTGCTCCATATTATCCAAATCATCGATGAAGGACTTATCAATTTTAAGCTTTGATGCTTTTAGTTGTTTAATGTAGGTCATAGATGAATAGCCCGTACCAAAGTCATCCAAAGAAACCCTAATTCCAAACTCATGAAGGGTTTGAACCAAATGTCTACTATGATTAATATCCTTAAGAGCAGCCGTTTCTGTAATCTCCACTTCTAATAACGAAGGGTCTACATCATGAATTTTTATATTCTGATGTATATGTTCAATAAATTCATCATCAAATTCTTTTCCTGAAACATTTATGGATATCCTAATATTATACCCTAAATCTTGCCATCTCTTAACCTGACAAATCGACTCGGTCACCACCCACTTTCCAATATCATCAATAAAGCCGATATCTTCAGCAAGAGGTATGAAATCATTGGGATAAATAATATGTCCATCAGGATGGTTCCACCTTATTAGCGCTTCGCAACCATCTACTTTCATCGTTTTCAGGTTGATCTTCGGTTGATAGTATAGCACCATTTCATTCAGCTTAATCGCCCTTCTCAATTGTTTTTCTAAAGTGATACGCTTAATGACATCGATATACAAAGTATCTTCATAGTAATATACGGATTTACAGCTACTGTTTAAAGACTCTACCAAAGCCATATTGGCTTTCTTAATAAGTTGTTTCGCATCCAATGAATGATCCGGTGCCATAGCTATACCAACACTAATTAGCACATCTATTTCCATATAATCCACTTCTATAGGTTCTGATAAGCGTTCAATTACACGATAAGCGCGCGTTATAGCATCTTCCTTGGAACGTGTATTACTTTCTATAGCCAAAAAAGTCATTTGATCCATTCCAAGTGTTTCTAATTGACCATCAAATGCTTCTCTAAGTCTTTTTGCAACCACTTTTAACACCTCATTTCCAATATCATGGCTGTAGGTGTCATTGATTAATCTAAGATTGGCAATCGCTATGTCATACAAATAGCTGACTCTATTTTCTTGCATCAATAAATGCTTTTGTGTATGCTCAACCATGGTTGGACGATTGTATAGATGCGTTATTGGATCATGAGATGCCATGTACTGTAGAATATTATTTTGATCAACAAGTTCCAGCTTAATTGCCTTAAGTTTTTTTATCTTTAAGTGCATTCTGAAAATAATAACCAATATAATAGTAAACATCATTATAAAAGCCAACTCATTACCCTTTGGCATGTTGGTCGTTTCTGTTGCCCCATAGGATGTATGACCCATGGCCATAAACATAAGTATTAACATATTCAGAGAACATCCTTTGTCTTTCATAAATGGAACCTCATATTTTAACTTTCAAAACATAATGTTATTATTATAACATGTTTTGCATATTTATGCTATGGAAAGGGCTTCTCAACCCTCAATCCTATTTACCATAACCATATACCAAATAACTGGTTGTTGCTTTCATACTCGGTCGATTCAAAATAAGGGCAGAATTACCTTCTTTTAGTAAGACTTGATGTTCAAAACCCATTTCTTTCAAAAGCATAATTGTCAAGTAAGCCGTTGTTGGAGAATCCATATAATCGTTATTTAAGCTAAAAAGCCTTTTATAACTTTTATTTCTTAGGATTTCTTTGGTCAATTGATCTTTTTGATTTGCATTTTCTAAAGATAAATCATGAGAAAAATCGACTGATCCAATAATAATTACATTTTTTTCCCCAATAAGATGCTTTATTTTTTCAACAAAGCGATCCACACCATGAATACCTCCGGTTTCGTGAACCAACAAAGTTAAAACCGGCGTGTTTTCATAATAAGCTTTTATAAAATTCATATGAATGCCGACACTATGCTCGCCTCTAAGCATCACCTCATCTGCTTTCACAACATCATCATCACTTAGCAATTGCCCAAATAATGATGATGGCAAAACCTGACCGTAATGTGTCATGTAAGATGAACCTACCGCTTGATACCTTGAGCCTTTGCCACTATGATTAGGCCCAATAAGCATAATTAGGTCAACTTCTTTCTCCAGTGTTTCATAAAATTCACCAATCATACTATGGGCTACATGATGGTGAGGTACAAGTCCACCCTGAATAGGCTCCATATATTGCGTCACACTTTTGTTGATTTGTTTTATATCTATAAATACCCGAGCGTCTATATCATAAGCAATACGATCAGGTTCTTTGTAGGTAATAGGCGCACTATTTGTTAATATACCTGTCAGCACAAACATGACCAAACAAATTAAAAATTTATTACAATTCTTGTTTAACTTTTGGTTAAGATTTCTATTGAATAATTTCAACTCTAATCTCTTCTCCTATTGCGTAGTTTTGGTTTTTTGCGTCAAACACGACAATTGGTTCATAGCCATAATTACCAATTGTGATGGCTCGAGCTTGATAGGTGATCACAAATTCATAGTTGTTTAGCCTATCTGAATCATGATGATAAGCATATGTATAAAATTGTGAAGATCTACCTTCGTTATTATTATAAACCAGCATATTAACCTCATTTGAAGATATATCTACATTACCTACAAATACTAAACCTGCGGGTAAAACTTCTAGAACCTCAAAGCTGGTAATAGGTTGATGAACCTTGACTCGATGCTCCACGGTTACTAAGTCTCCTACTTTTATGCCCTGCTCTCCCGCAATAATACCGGTTTTTACTACTATGTCGTTGCTGCTCTCCACGTCTTGGTAAGATCCTATATAGTTCGTAGACATCGTTGTCTCACCTTTAATTGGTTGAAATTCCGTCTCCTTAGCTTCATTGGCCGTTAATGTGCGATGCCATACATCGTTATATCCTAGTCTTATGGTTTCTTTCTGCTTGTTTATACTTACTTCTACAATGCTTTCAAGCAAGTTGGTTGGTAAATGGGTTGTATAATAAAAACTCTCACTGGCAATGATATAACCTCTAACCTCCAAATCTTTAATCCTATCATATATGGAACTGGCCATTTGTTCCTGGTTTAAGTCAGCATATATGGCCATCAATAGGGCGTTTTGCTTGTTTTGATTTTGATCAGCCGATTCAATATAATCCATTCCAAGACCTTGACTCTCTGATGGAAAATGCTCTGATAATAATTGTATGGCTTCCTGATAAGCGCCATAATAAGTTAATGCCTTTATACCATAAAGCAGAGCTAAAGGCTCTTCCTTATAGGACGGTAACATTATTGTCGCTCTTATGTCTTCTAGCATCGGTTCACCGAGTAAGGCAAGGCCATATATAGCTGCCATGGACTCAACATAACTGCTCTTATTGCTCATCGCCTTTTGATATAAGCCAAGCTTAAGTCGTTCTATTTCGCTGTTTTCAATGACATTTCTCCATCCCATTTGTAGTAAATCAACCGTGGTTATAACACTACCGTCACTTGAATGGGTTGAATTATAGAGATTATTTTCCGGTAGGTAATAATAAGGCTTCTGACTAAGCCATGTGAACTGACTAACATCAAACCCTAGGCTTTTCATTTTGAGATAAGCCATATACCCTGTCGCTTTGTATTCAAGTGCGTCCACATGGTTATATAGCCATCTGGATAGCATCTCATAACGTTCCATAGCAAAAGGATTCATCATGCAAATCTGCACTATCTGCTCATTGTGCTTTATAAGGGTGCTTTCTTTAACCGTCTCCTTATGATTCAATGACAGTTTTTGTGCACTCTTTTGTATTTGTATGGTCTTTGATAAACGATCCTTATGACCCGGTACAGATCCTTCTATCATCACAGTATATTTGCCCGGAATCAAGGAACCCAATGGAAGTGATCCAACAGGTACATATATAAAATCATTTAACATGCCTTTTTCTTCGTAGGACCAATCAAACCCTTCCTGATTTTTAATATCCACTTTATAACTGACCTCTGTATTCAACGGTGCACTTCTTGAAGTGGACTTTAATGTCAAACCTAGCTCATCTTGTTCTAAAAAATTATCTGCAAATAAAGCCGTTACAAAATACGGCAATGTTACATCTAGATTTTCTTTTGAAACCCCAGCATATAAATCCTGGGTAATCCCACTAACGGTTACACGCCATTTGGTTAGATTATCCGGAACTTTAAAGGAGAAGTTAGCTTGACCTTTTTCATTCGTTGTACCATTGTTAAAGTAAGCTGTGTTTTTAAAATCAGAGCGTATGCTACCATCGCCGCCTTCTCCACCTTCTGCGCCATAACTTGCTTCAATAAACTTAGCTGTAGCAACCTTTTCGCCTAATATAGCCGTGTTATAATGCCACTGGTAGAGCTCGCTCCTTGGATCTTTATAATCCTCGTAAAGGGCGAAATAAGCTTCATCCACCACACTCATATTATAATAGCCTTCAAGCGGTCTTCCGTCTCTATCTTTCATCGTGATGATACCATGAACCGTGTCACCCGGTTTATAATTGGACGCTTCAAACAATATGTCGATTACGGCTTCTCTCTCATCTGTATTAAACTGCAAATACTTTCTAAAATTATAACCTGCATGCATGTACTGACCGTCAAAATAGACACCTTGAATATATACTGTAGGTATCATCTCTTCTTCAAATTTCAACGTAACAGAAGGTGTGTCTGACAAGTATGTCTCATATATGCCCTCTTTTACCACGATGAATAGCATTTGATCCTGGCCATCCCCTTGTATTCTTCCATCATCTGTATTTACAAACATCTGAATATTTTCATTTATGCCATATACATATTGATCACTATCCAAATAAGCATACTGATTATAAGCCAGTCTATCTCTATAGAATATATCCGCTCCGTAATAAAGTGTGTCCTTGATAATACGTCCTTTTTGATCATAGGATGCCGTTTCGACCACATAATCACGACCTTCAATCACTTGATCAAAATGGAATGCTAACACGCCTTGAGAATCTGTTACCAAAGATGTTTTCATGACAACAGACTCTATACGTTTATAATTATAGCGATCATAAGTTACTTTCATGACTTCATCATATGCCTGACCTACAAACTCTTTTTCATAATAGATTTCCTTAACTGTCACGTTCACATTTACATTACCAATGGGATCACCCTTAAGATTTGAACCATCCAGTATTTCCGGATCATACTTTGTTTTATCAATATTATGGGTTTTATAGATCATACCAAAACCACCACCGTCACCTTTTTCAAGATTGAGGATGGTCATCATATCTCTAGGTAACATGATAAAAGATATAGGTATTGTATCATAATAATTGTCTATGGTAGCAAGCCTAGCATAAAGATGGACTGCCTCTGGGTACCACGTAGTTGTATCCAAATAAGGTCTAAATCTTTCTTCAAAATGTCCGTTCTCAGTACCTTTAAACTGAACACTCTTAAGCTCTTCTCTTATATTAATATTCCAATCACTTTCCAAAGCGATTTCTGGATTTACATAGGGTGTGCCTTCAAAGTATGTCACATCACCACTTACGACGATTTCATCACCCATCATTATGATGTCTGCATCCGTAGTTGCCTTCATGGTTACAGTTGGCTTTTCGAATTGACTGATACCAACATATACAGTTGTCAGCATCTGTTCACCAACAAATACCTGTAAATCAAATCCATAACCATAGTGGTCCTCAAATTCAAAAGAAGTCAGATAATCCCCATTTTTTGAAAGTGCTACAGTTTTTTCTTCTAAAACCTTATCACCAATAACTCTTTTAATTGTAACGGATGAGGTGGCCCTTCCCTGTTTATGTTGAACAAATCCGGTTAAATAAATCAAATCAGTGGGTAAATAGACGGATCTATCCGTATAAGCATAATACCAATAGTCTTCATTAAACTGTTTTTCATAAGTACCTGTTCGTAAGGGCATTAGTAAGGGCTGTGCTTCTTTAGTCTTTATTTTTACCATCTTAAATGCATTTTGAGGCACTTTAAAAGGGATAATACTAAGTCCTTTCCCATTCGTCGAACCAATCGAGGTGTCATCTATGGTAATAACGCTTTCAAGTGATTGAATACCGGTGCTTTGTAGCCACACCAATAGTTGGTCGTTATCTGCCATCAAGTAACCATTATACTCTGTCACCTGAAGTAAGGTACCACCAATCTTATCACCTTTTTCAAAAAACAAATAATAATAACCCCTATTTAGATTCTCACCCAAAGTAACATAACCTTGATAATAGTCATAAACATCATATGTACCGCCAATTGATTTTGGTGTCTCAGAAAGCTTCTTGTTGCTTTCTAAATAGGCATAAGCATCTTTTGGATCCATTCCATTTAAATGCATTGCTGTCACGTCTTCTTTGATTGGGTATGCTGTTATTGATATGGATTCACCTTCTTTATACAGATCACTATAGGCTTTGAAGCTTTGAGCGCCATCCGGATTCAGGTAAAGCAGATCCTCATTCTGAAAATAAATGAGCTGTTGATTTGAATGGATGCTGTAATCTGTTGTAAATGAAGTTGTAAAAGCTTCTAATGGTTCTTCATTATGAACATAGCCCGCCTCAATATTTAAAGTATATTTTGTATTCGGCGCAAGCGTATCTTTAGGTATAAACCTATAGACATTATTAAAAACCTCCACGCGACCTTCAACCTGAGGTGTTAACTTTATATAGTTCTCTACGGATGCCTCTATATTTTTCGAAAAATAGACTTCAACGAGCGTGTTGGTTGGTACATATTCTTTATCCTCTGCAGGGTATACTGCACTTACAGCTAATACTTTATGGGTTTGAAAAGCAAAACCAAAAGGTATTTCACCTTGATCATAAACCACACTGACGATTTCACCGGCAACAAGTGGATCATCAAAGGTTAATTCAAAAATTAAATCGAGCCCTTTTTTTTCAGAAATTGTAAAGGCCTTATCCGGTTTCACTTTAAGTACCTGCTTTAAAGTCGCAGCATTGATCATACCTTTTACTTGAATCTCAAATGGGCTGTTCACAGATACGCCTTGATTCAATACTTCAAGGGCCTTAACCTCCATAGCATCAATGCGATAGTTATCCGTCATCTGTATATCCGAAGGAACAGGAGCATCTATTGGATTCCTCCCATACATAAACCAGTAGCCAATTCCCCCTATTATTAGAACTGCCAAAAATCCGGTTATTAAACCAATTTTATTTTCCATAATCCATTTTTTTGTACCCACTTTACCACTCCTCACCTTAATACTTCTATCCGTTTATCTCTATTATATTATACACTTTCTTCTTCCTTTCGTATAGAAAATAGAAAGATTTAAATACCATTATCTGTCTTCATGAACTCTATAAATGTTTTGCAAGCAATGGAGATGCCACGTTTTTTATCAAGAAGCAGTCCGATACTTCTTTGAGGAATCTTAGGCATTACCGGCCACTCATATATTTCTTTATCATGAATCTCTTCTGTTACAAAGTTTCCAATAACTGAAGCCACCCCCAAGCCTATCTTCGCAAACTCCACTAAAAACTCCATACTACTGATTTCAATATCTACATTTAACATTATATGATGACGTTCAAGAAATCTCTCTAAGTGATCCCGAGTAGCGTTGTTACGTTCCAATAATAACATAGGGTATTGTTCCAGTTCTTTGAGAGGGATGACTTCT
Organism: Firmicutes bacterium HGW-Firmicutes-3; assembly: GCA_002841435.1. Taxonomy (GTDB): domain Bacteria; phylum Bacillota; class Clostridia; order Lachnospirales; family Vallitaleaceae; genus Petrocella. The sequence goes on from PGZS01000031.1 coordinate 13,303, forward strand.
TTTGGTGGGCGCTGTCTTGAAATAAATATATCTTGAATTTTCATTAGTTCAATATACTCTAGTGCCTGATCTGATTTTATATCACTGATAATGGCACAATCTAAAAAACCTTCTTCCAGTAGCTTCATTGTTTCTAAGCTGGTTCTGTTCACAATTTCAATCTTTAGTTTTGGATATACTTGGTGAAACCTGTTTAGAAAGGGCATAAAATAGTACTTACATAAAGTGTTGCTGATGCCGATTCTAATGGCGCCAAAAGACCTGTCTCTAAGCTGATGTAAAAGTTTTTCTCCTTCCTGTATTTGACGAAAGGCTGTGGCTACATGGTCATATAGAAGCTGTCCCTCTTTGGTTAAGGTGACACCTTTAGCGTGTCTTACAAATAGTAAGACGCCTAAATCCGTCTCTAGGTTCCTTATAGATTTACTGATTGCCGGTTGAGAAACAAACAAAGCCTTTGCCGCCTTTGAAATGCTTTCGTATTCTGCAACCTGATAAAATACATGATATAACTCTGCTGTCACCTTTACACCTCCATAACCTATAGTTATGTAACCTATCAATAATAGTTATTTTATTTATGTCTACTAAAAGTATACAATGAATAGTATAAAATGTAAACGTCTTGTATTTAAAGGCATTACAATGGATGAAAGGATGATTACTATGTCAGGCAAAACTATTTATGAAAAAATTTGGGCCAACCATCTCGTGGATCAAGAAACTGGCAAACCGGGAATATTATACATCGACCTTCACTTATTACATGAGGTGACTTCACCTCAGGCTTTTGAAGGTTTAAGACTTTCTAACCGCCAAGTTCGAAGACCTAATTTATCATTTGCTACTATGGACCATAATGTTCCGACAAAAGATCGCTATAACATTACGGATCCAATATCAAAAGTTCAAATCGAAACACTGGAAAAAAATTGTGCTGAATTTGGCGTGACTTTGTATGGACTCGATAGTCCTGATCAAGGTATCGTTCATGTAATCGGTCCTGAACTGGGCTTAACCCATCCGGGAAAAACCATCGTTTGTGGCGATAGTCATACAGCTACCCACGGTGCTTTCGGTGCCTTAGCTTTTGGAATCGGCACCAGTGAAGTGGAACATGTCTTATCGACTCAGTGTTTACAACAATCCAAATCCAAAACCATGAATGTCAAAGTACTTGGTCGCCTTGGTTACGGGGTAACTGCCAAAGACGTCATTCTTGGCATTATCAGTCAATATGGTACGGATTTCGGAACCGGTCATGTTGTAGAATTCACTGGCGAAGCTATCCGACAAATGACGATGGAAGAACGTATGACCATCTGTAACATGGCTATTGAAGCCGGTGCAAGAGCAGGTCTCATCTCTCCAGATGATACAACTTTTAGTTATTTAAAAGGACGTCAACACGCACCTAAAGGCGATGCTTTTGAGGTGGCTGTAGACGTTTGGAGATCTTTGGCTTCTGATGATGATGCGGTATATGATGCGACTTTAGAATTTGACCTAAATGTTTTGGAGCCTCAAGTTACTTGGGGTACAAGTCCTTCAATGGGTGCCAGTATCAGCGATGTGGTCCCCTCTCCTGATAATTTTGAGTCAGCAGATGATCAAAAATCTTGCGAAAACGCCCTTGAGTACATGGGTCTTACGCCCGGAACGCCTATGTCGGAAATTAGAATTGATTATGCTTTCATCGGTTCTTGTACCAACGGACGGATAGAAGATTTGCGTGCAGCTGCTAAAGTAGCCAAAGGTCGCAAAGTAGCTGAAGGTGTTACGGCACTTGTGGTTCCCGGCTCACAAAAAGTTAAGCTTGCTGCAGAGGCCGAAGGTCTTGATCAGATTTTTATTGAAGCAGGCTTTGAATGGCGTGAATCCGGATGTAGTATGTGTTTGGCCATGAATCCGGATTATCTACAACCAAAGGAACGTTGTGCCTCTACATCTAATCGTAACTTTGAAGGCCGTCAAGGCAGAGGTGGACGAACCCATTTGGTATCCCCTGCTATGGCCACAGCAGCAGCTATTTATGGCCACTTTGTCGATGTCAGAAAAATCGAAGCTTTTGAAGCTTAAGGAGGTATACTCATGGAACCCTACAAAAAAATTAATGGCATTGTCATGCCAATCGATCGAACCAATATAGATACGGATGCTATCATACCTAAACAATTCTTAAAACGCATAGAGCGTAGCGGCTTTGGACAGTATCTTTTTTATGAGTTTAGATACGATGAGAAAAATCAACCGATTGAAGATTCAATCTTTAATATACCAAGATATGAAGGCGCTTCAGTCTTATTATCCAGAGCCAATTTCGGTTGCGGTTCTTCTAGAGAACATGCGCCTTGGGCTCTGGAAGACTACGGCTTTAGAGTCATCATTGCCCCTAGTTATGCGGATATTTTTCATAATAATTGTTTTAATAATGGTATTCTTCCGATAGAACTGGATAACAGTATGATGGATGTTCTATTTGAAAAAACCTATACAAAAGAAGGCTATAAGCTAGAAGTGGATCTTGAAGCGCAAACCATCAAAGACAGTGACGGGTTAGAAATCAAGTTTGATATTAACCCTTTCCACAAGCACAAGCTGTTAAATGGCCTTGATGATATCGGACTCACTTTACTAAAAGAAGATAAGATTTTAACGTATGAGAAGGCACATCACCTGGTATAGGTTATTATTAACTGGGTCCCATGAAAACCCATCCGTGGATTAGTTACAACGGCCTCTTGTTCCTACATCCGTGTAAGAAAAGTCGGCGGTCTGCATCCATGCAGACTTGCTTATGTAGCTAACACCACTGCTGGAACTTCATAGTCGATGTTGGTATAATATGGTTTTTTGGTTACTTTAGAGCATCATAAGATAATAAGAATTTAAGCCAATTGAAATTACGCACATACGAAACCGAATGAGGAAAGAAAAAGCGCTGAACAATCACAGTTCTACATGGATGTAGAACGTCCTTCATTTTTACAGGATGTAAAAAAAGAAGGATGATTGAGCAGTGCTTTTTATTGACGAAATGACGACTTATTACCGAGTAGATGTGATACACAGGTTTTCCGCTGACCGTACGAAGTGTAAGGTAAGAAAAGAAGCTTCGCTTCGTTATGAGCTCTGCTCATATTTCTGAACAGTTCGACAGGAAAGGTCTTTGACGTATTCTGCCACGCTTCAAGGCTGAATACTAAAGTATGACTTTCCTTGAGAACAAGGAAAAGCTGTGTGTTACATCTAGGATTATTACCAAGAATTTAAGTTCTAAAATCTATTACTAAAAAAAAGACAAACACTCATACGCCTGCCTAAGTGCTTTAATATTTGGAAAAATTTCTACCAAGTAATCCATTTCTTATCATGATTAATAAGCATATTCACTTTCAAATTATAAACCTCATCTATATTCTCTTCAGTCAGTATCTTAAGAGGCTCCCCCTGCTTAATAATCCGGCCCTCTTTCATAAGAAAAATATGGTCGCAATGGTTCATGGTTATATTAAGATCGTGCAGAACAGATATCACTATTTTATTCTGTTTCCTACAGATTTCTTTTAATAAAGCTATAATTTCAAACTGATAGTGAATATCCAAGTGAGAAATAGGTTCATCTAAAAGAATAATATCCGTATCTTGGGCAATGGCTCGTGCAATAACAACCCTTTGAAGCTCACCGCCACTGAGTTCATTGACATACCTGTTTCTTAAAGGCATCAGATTTGTTTCCAAAAGTGTACTTTCCACCTTGTCATGGTCCTTTTTCGTAATGTTGGTCATTCTATTTGTATACGGATATCGACCCATCATGATGACTTCCTCGACTGTAAAAGCATACTTCATGTTAAACATTTGAGGTACAAAACTAATTTTCTTTGCCAATGTCATACGTGGCATTTTATGGATGTCTTGACCGAAAATATGTATACGGTTATGTGGACAATTGTTTAGACCTGCCATGAGCTTAAGCCAAGTGGACTTTCCTGAACCGTTAGGACCGGCAATCCCATAGAATGTACCTTGATAAAAATCACCTTCAACCAGGTGTAATACATCCAGCCTGTCATAGGCAAAGCTCAAGTTTTTCACTTGTAAAGGTATCTCATAGCTCATTAGCCCACCAACTTTCGATGTTTGTACAGAAGCCACAAGAAGAAAGGCACACCACACAAAGCTGTTATGATTCCTACAGAAAGTTCTTTGTTGTTTAGTGTTACTCTAGCAATGGTATCACAAATAATTAGGAATATTCCGCCACTTATGGCCGCCATAGGCATCAGCTTCCTGTGACTTGGACCGGTTATTAACCTTACACCATGAGGGATTATTAGACCCACGAACCCGATAATACCACTAGAGGCTACAATCACGGCGGCAACTAAGGAGCTTACAATCAATAGTCTTTTCTTAAGCTTATCAACTTCTACACCAACAGATTTTGCCTGTTCGTCCCCCATCATAATCATATCCAGTTCACTGCTATGCTTGTAGATATATATAATGCTTATACCAACAACCAACAACACAAGAGACACTTTATCCCATGACGCGTTTTTAAAACTACCTAAAGTCCAAAAATATACGGATTCAACTTGTTCTTGATTAAACGTCATAATAAGTGTAATGAGAGCACTTAGAAAATAATTAACCGCTAAGCCGGATAAAAGTAACACCGAAACCGGCAACTCTCCTTTTACTACCGCTAATTTATAAATCAAGAGCATAACCGTTACTGCACCAATAAATGCAAAAAGAGAAACCGTTGTAAAAGATAAAAAACGCATTTGTATTTCCATGACAGCTGCAAGCGTGGCACCAAATGCAGCCCCTGAAGAAACACCTAGTAAATAAGGCTCTGCCATAGGGTTAGAAAAAACACCTTGAAACACACATCCTGTCACTGAAAGGCCCATACCTGCCAGAAGAGCCAATATGATTCTAGGTAACCTTAGATTAAAGATAATGGTTTCATGACTTCCAGTGGTCTCAAAATACGTTCCGACAATGGGCAACTTGCTAAAAATAGTTTCTACGAAATCCCCAAGGGATATATTTGCACTCCCCATTGTGGCTGAAACAGCTATGGTAAGAAGCAATAGGGCCATGGCAATTATGAAATTAATTTTTGTCATCGATTTTGTCATATGGTCTCCCGCTTCAACCGTTCTAGAATGCCTCCGGATGGAATATGCGCGCCATAACTTCAATAGCATCTCCTATCCTTGGACCTTGTCTTATAATCATATTCTCATCTACTTCATACAGACGATCTTCTTTAATCGCATCCAGATCTTTGTATCCTTCAAGCTTGACGATACCGGATTTTGTATCCCAGTATTTGGAACATAGCATAATATAGGGATTCTTTTCAACGATTTTTTCAAGACTATACATCCAGTCTGAACCATCTTTGGCCACATTGTCCCCGCCTGCTAATGTAATCATATCATGAACAAATGTTTCTCCTGTAGCTGTTGTATCCACCCCTTCTGCTGCATGAACAACATAGTAGACCGTTGGTGGCGTTAAGCCTGCTACTGCTAATTTGACCGCCTCAATCTGTGCCCCGACTTTTTCTTCTAACGCCTTGGCTTCATCATTTCTATTAATAATTTGACCTACTGTTTGAAAATATTCATAGGTACCGTCTAGTTTACTATCTTTATCCAGTATTACGACGGTGATGCCTTGTTTCTTAAGGTTCGAAGCCAAATCCTCAGAAGCCATGGATGAAAGAAAGAGAACATCCGGGTTTGCTTCTACAATGCTTTCTACATTCAAGTCAAAAAGTGTGCCAAAATCTTGAATATCTTTAGTTTCTATGGGATTATCACAATAGGTTGAACGACCAATCATAAGCTCACCGGCGTCTAATGCGAATATAATTTCTGTAATCTCCGGTGATAGAGAAATCAAAGTATTCGGTGCCTTCTCAATAACCACTGAATCACCAAATTTGTCTACTATGGTCATCGGGTATGTCTCACTACTGTCATCGCTTACTATTGGTGTTTTCTCCTCTTCTATCACATCCTCTTTGGCACAAGCTGCCAGTAATAACACAATCGTTATCATTGTTAATAGGATTATTAATACATGTTTTGATATTTTTGCTTTCATATTTTCTCCATTCTTTGGTAAAAGCCCAAAACTCATACCGTTGTTTTAAATATCTATAGCAACAAGCCAATTTGCCTAATCGGTTGCTTGGTTTGCATGGTCATAAACATCTCATCTCTACTGTACATACATACCAACATACATGTAGCCGGTCCGGCTGAAGCA